>JANMVC010000608.1:0-3158 GCA_031392315.1 Pyrinomonadaceae bacterium
ATCTCCTCGCGAGCAATCCAGGTCTTGCCGCTGCCGGTGGGCGCGGTGACGAGCACGTCTTCAAACTCGAGCGCTTCCAGCGCTGCCAGTTGAAATGGATCGGGTTTAAAAGGCTCCGCCGGCGGCGTGCCAATTCCTTCCAGGAGCTTCTTCACCTGCCGCGATGGTGGAGGGATCTGATCCGCTCCTGCGGCGAGCGCTGATTTGTCCTGGAGGGGCCGCGGCTTTTGAGATCCGACGCCGCGGTGGGCAGGGGGCTTCTTTTTGAAAGTTTTGTCACGAGAGCGTCGCATGGGTCATTCTAGCTTTGAGTGGTTCACCCGCGAAGTGCTAACGTAGCGTCTCGAGCAAAGCCCGCGCGTAAGCAAGGGCGTGCGTAAGCAAGGGCGTGCGTTAACCTGTTAGTTCAGAGAGTGCGACCAGCGCCCTCCCTAACGGTCGGGCTTCTGCCTTGATTTCACAACGCGGCGCCAAGTTGCTGCGTCTAAGCCGGGTAAGTACGGAACATTATCTTCCAGGGGACGTTTTAACGGGACATGGCGGAGCTTTTTAGAAATTTTGAAATTAATCGAGACCTTCGGTGGCAGCTGGTACTGAAGTTAATCGGTGGTTCCCTGGTGGCCCATCTGCTGGCCATCGCTTGCGTTGCCTACGTTCCCGGCTTACGGGATGCCTTCAATATCGCGGTGCTTTTGGGCGACGCGAACTTTGTTGACAAGCCCTACGAACGCACGGAAATTGGCGACGACGTTCACATGGTTGAGCTGTCCGGCCTGAAGTTTCGCTATCCAGACGGCTACTGGGCCGTTGAGGGGCAAATGCCGGTTGAATCGCCGCCGGCTCTGTCCGCTGCTCAAATCATTGCACAAACAAATCCTGGGTACACTCCGCCTCCATCCCAGCCGGCTATTACCCCGGACCTGAACATCTTTGCCACACCGTCTCCGGCTGCTACACCACTGCCCACGCCTGCTGCTTTGACGAGCGCGTCGCCGGCTCAGGCCATTGCGAAAGCGAGTCCAAGTCCAGCGAAGAAGGCTGACGACAAACTAACGCCTGAACAGGCCCAGACGGAACTCGAGACTGCTGCCAAGAAGAGCAACATCGAGCTGCCCAAAGAAGGCGAGATCAATAAGCAGCCACTGAAAGATATTGCTGTCGAGGCAATGAAATTGAAGAACCTGGGCAAACTCGATTTCGATCAGCCTTTCGAGATTGTGATTGAGGCGGAACTCGACGAGCAGGGAAAACTCAAGAACCCGAAGTTTACCAGGAAGGAAGGCGATCCTATCCTGGTGGACCTGGCGGGCAAGATGATCGCCGCCTTAAATGATAGCGGCTTCCTCGTCTATCTTAAGGAGATCAATAAGGACAATCCCGGCAGCAAGGTAATCTTCACCTTGAAGCAGGACAAGAGCGAAGTGATGGCCACAGTTGAATCAGAGACTTCTTCGCTCAGTAGCGCAGGTCGCCTGTCGAAGGCCTTCAACATTCTGCTCGCTGTTGGCGCAAAGTCGCGCGAGGGGAAAGACGAAGAGATGTTGCTAAAAAACACCACCGCTTCGCCGGACGGAAAGAAGATCAAATTCAACTTGACGATGCCCCGCCAGCCCATCGTTGATCTGATAAAGAAACAACTGCCTTCGTGACTGGGAGTGTCCGACAAACTTCAGTTTGTCGTTCCGCAACGACAAGCTAAAAGCTTATCGGACACTACAATGCCCCGGCGCCCCTCAGGAGGCCCGCTTGCCTGCCTTCCTACGCTCAACTAAAATCAACCATAAACTATTAAGACTACGGAAAAAGGCTACCCCTTTCTGACCTTTAGATAAGACAACCATTATGAGTTTCGACAAATTACTAACTAAAGTATTCGGCAGCAGCAATCAGCGTTTTCTGAAATCCATTCAACCAATTGTTGAGCAGGTCAACGCCCTCGAACCGTCGATAAAGAAACTTTCCGACGATCAACTTCGCGCCCGCACCGCCGAGTTTAAGGCGCAGCTCCAGGAAGCAGTTAAGGACGCGCGCGACAAGGACGATCGCAAACGGCTGGAACGTGAAGCGCTGGACGGAATTCTTCCGGAAGCCTTCGCGATTGTCAGAGAAGCGAGTGTGCGCACCACGGGGATGCGCCATTTCGATGTGCAATTGATCGGCGGCATCGTCTTGCACCAGGGCAAAATCGCGGAGATGCGCACTGGCGAAGGCAAGACGCTGGTGGCCACGCTGCCCGCCTATCTTAATGCGCTGACCGGACGCGGCGGCGTTCATGTGATCACCGTCAACGACTATCTCGCTTCGCGCGACGCGGAGTGGATGGGCCAGATTCATCGGTTCCTCGGTCTCGAAGTCGGTTGTATTCAAAACGACATGGACGACTTCGAGCGCCAGGCCGCTTATGCCGCTGACATCACCTACGGCACCAACAACGAATTCGGGTTCGACTACCTGCGCGACAATATGAAGTTTGACCTCGCCACCTGCGTGCAGCGCGGTCACTACTTCGCCGTCGTTGACGAAGTGGATTCGATCCTCATCGACGAGGCGCGCACGCCGTTGATCATTTCCGGCCCTTCGGATGAAGCGACCGATAAATATTACAAAGCCGACGCGATCATTCCGCAGTTGAAAAAAGGCGAAGAGGTGGACGGCGTCAAGACCGGCGAGTATCTCGTCGATGAGCGACAGCACACTGCGGTGTTGACCGAAGAAGGCGTCGATAAGGCCGAAAGGCTTTTGGGTGTGGGCAATCTTTACGATCCTTCAAACATGGAGCTGCTCCATTGCGTAGAGCAGGCGCTGAAAGCCCATACGCTTTACCGACTCGATCATCAATACGTGGTCCAGGACGGCGAAGTGATTATCGTTGACGATTTCACCGGACGCTTGATGAAGGGCCGGCGCTGGTCTGATGGTTTGCATCAGGCTGTCGAAGCCAAAGAAGGCGTCAAGATTGAAAAGGAAAACCAGACGCTCGCCACTATCACGCTGCAAAACTATTTCCGCCTTTACGAAAAACTTTCCGGCATGACTGGAACCGCGGAAACTGAAGCAGCCGAGTTTCAGTCGACTTATAAACTCGATGTGATGGTTATCCCCACGCACATGCCGATGGTTCGCAGCGATTTTTCGGACATGATCTATCGCACGTTGCC
>JANMVC010000620.1:0-9266 GCA_031392315.1 Pyrinomonadaceae bacterium
CGCAACTGCCTCCGCTGCAAGCAGACACGCAAGGATGCCATCTTTCTCCGGATAGTGACCTTTGATTGACAGTCCCGCCGACTCTTCACCGCCGATGACAATCTTATCTTCATTGATTAGCTCTCCGATGAATTTGAAACCCACTGATGTTTCATAAACTGGCAGACCGCGCGATTCAGCAACGCGATCAACCAGATGCGAAGTTGCCACAGAGCGTGCCACGCCGCCGCTCCACTTTCTCGACTCCACTAGATAATCAAAGAGAAGAGCAATTAATTGATTTGGTGTTATGAATGCGCCGTTTGAATCGATAATTCCGAAACGATCAGCGTCGCCGTCAGTCGCCAGCCCCAGTACGCAGCCCTTCGTCAAAACTACTTCGCGCAACTCTTCGAGGTGGCTCGCTTCGGGTTCTGGCGACCGTCCGCCGAACAGGACATCGCGCCAGTCATGAATTGTGGTCACCTCCAGGCCGTGGCTACGGAGCGCTTCGTCGAGGTACCCACGACCGGTTCCCCAAAGCGGATCGTAAGCGTAGCGACCGCCCGCTTGAGCTATCACGTCGAAATTGATCTTGGTTTCCAGGTCGGCCAGGTATCCGGGTCGCGCCGAGAAGGTCTGCAATGCTTCGCTGCTGGATTCCTTCACCTCGCCGCGCGCACTTGGCGCTATTAGTTGCTCAACATTTCGCGTAATTTCCGGTAGGGCCGGGGCGCCATCGCTGGTCGAGAGTTTCATCCCGTTGTATTGCGGTGGATTATGCGAGGCCGTGAAATTTATTCCGCAAACTGCGCCATGCGTCCGGATGACGTGGGAAATTGTCGGTGTCGGAACGGGAGCATCACACAGCAAAGCGCGGAAAGCGTTGGCTGAAATGACGTTTGCGCATTCTTCGGCAAACTGCTCACCAAGGAATCGCGTGTCATATCCCACAATCATCAGGTTTTCGGCTGGTTTGCGCGATTCAAAGTGCGAACAGATGGCATTGGTGACTGACCGGACGCCCGCAAAGGTAAACTCGTCGGCAATCACCGCCCGCCAGCCTGATGTTCCAAATCGAATCGCCATTATCGCTCTCTTTTAAGGGTCTGCTTAACCGCTTCGTGAGTTTAACTACAAGATAGTTGACACCTGTGCCTCTGAAACCCCAATATGATGTGCCCTGCACCAGCTCAATTCATTGCCACTCAACAGTTTAGGCCTAAGGTGGCCGGAGGTTACCAAAGGTGCTTAAGGGTGTAAAGCCATTTTTTTGCAATGGTTTCACAACGTAAGTTCAACGTTTACATCAACTAACGGTGCTTAATGGACCAAAAGGCGAACGGGCGGCGAACGCAAATTCAGGCCTATTTCTGGAATCTCGTTCGGTTTGAATGGTATTGACACAAACTTCATGCGGACCTAGACTCAGACCCGCAAATGCGAGCCGGCGTTCAGGTTGGCAATCAAGCAGATGCGCCTTCAAACAGAAAGCCCCTCTTACCTCTCGGCAGTTCCAAAAATTCCTGACGGTCGCTAAACAACGACCGCTCCACCGGCGACGTTCAGGAATAGGAGAGGTTGTATGCCTGACTTGACTCATCGTTCCCAAGAATCTGCCAATGCGACCCTGGAGGCGAACCCACTCCCCATCGGCTCAATTGTCCGAGCGCTGTGCCAAGCCGCAAACTCGGGTCCCGATCTGCTTTACGAGGTGATGCTGAAACTGAGCCTGCGGGTAGAGGCGGCTGCGCCTATGTTTGGGCTGTCGCTTTGGACGCTGGATAAGGGCAAAGGTCTCAGGTTGGTGTGGGCCGAAGGATTGTTGGAAGACGAGTTAGCTGCTGGCGGGCAGGTTGTGTCGGAGATGCTCACGACGGACGCCGCCTGGCCGGGAGTCCATGCCGGCGATTCCAGCGTCAGTTTTGTTCTGACGTCGGCAAGGTCGGGTTACATAGGGGCAGCGCTCTACGGCCGATGCGTTCGACCTTTATCCGAACAGCAGGCAAAAGACATTCAGGCGATCATGGATCTTACACGCCTGGCGCATTCACATGTGTCGGTTGGTCGATCATTGTCACAGCGCGCCGCGGAAGCGACATCGAGGAGCGAGGCCACTCTACCAGGGATGATCTTTGCCAGCCGGGCTATGTCGGAAGTGGCACGGGTTGTCGCGCGAGTTAAGGACTCCAGCTCAACGGTACTCATCACCGGGGAGTCTGGAACGGGCAAGGAGTTGGTTGCGCGAGCGATTCACCGTTTAAGTCGACGTTGCGACAGGGAATTCGTTCCGTTCAATTGTTCGGCGGCGCCGCCCGATTTGATCGAGAGCATGTTGTTTGGTCATCGGAAAGGCAGTTTCACCGGGGCCCTTCGCGACCAGGAGGGACTGATCCGATCTGCGGAAAACGGCACACTGTTTCTGGATGAGATTGGGGATCTTCCCCTGACTCTTCAGCCCAAGCTGCTTCGCTTTCTGCAGGAAGGCGAGATTCAGACGCTTGGCGAGGCGACGCCGCGCCGGGTCAACGTGCGGGTGATTGCCGCCACTCACAAGGACCTGGAGCTGTTGGTTCGCGAGAAACTGTTTCGCGAAGATCTCTATTACCGAATAACCACGCTCACCGTCAAAGTTCCTCCCTTGCGGGACCGTCCTGAAGATTGTTCGGCCCTCATTTCTCACTACCTTTCGCATTTTGCTCGCAGAAACGACCGGGCCATCGCCGGGATTACGTGGGAAGCCATCCGAGTTCTCGAAGGCTACCATTGGCCCGGTAACGTGAGAGAGCTGGCTGGTGAAATGGAAAGGCTGGTGCTGTTTGCGGAGGAGAGCGGATACATTACCCTTGAGCAAATCAGTTCCCACATTCTTCCTGCCGACGGCTACGGAGGAAAACGATCAGTTGAGAAACTTGAGGAGCTGATGGAAGACTACGAACGCAGAGTGATCACGGATACTCTGAAACGTAACGATTGCAACGTGGCCCGCACAAGCGAAGTGCTGGGCCTGGGCTCACGGCAAACGCTCTATAAAAAAATCAAGCGGCTGGCAATCGACATCACCGATTTTCTACAGGAAGACACCGAGCCAGGTTTACAGTTTCGCGCTGAACGACATTAGTCAGATTCGATTCGCCAAGTCCTTACTATGAAGCGTTCGAGAATAATCTCGGGCGCTTTTCCTTTTGAGGGTAGTTGTCGCCGTAGCGCTTACATTGGCCCAACCGCGCGTCAACGGCGGGCGACATCGCTGACAATCCAACAAAATCCTACCTCCGGAAATAAAACCACCTCAGTTTGCGATGCTCCAGTCCATTCGCTTGTCAACTCACGGCGACAAGAAATCAACTCACCCAGGCGGAACTGCCAAGAATCATCAGCCCTTTCGGTTCATTCGTTGATGGCACGTGCTTTGTAAAGACGAAAGCCGTTCGCGACGCAGTAAGCCGTGAACCACTGACCAGCAGAACAGAAATCTCATGGAGACATTCACCACTAAAGAGTTTGGGTCGATGGCGGTAATCGTTATGGCGGCGACGGTGCTTGCGTTGGCAGTTGTTATCAGTGCCACAGCAATCGAAGCTTCCGGAAGCGGATTCCTCTCGTTGACGCTAACTCTGTGTGGCGCAGTTCTCAGTGGGATCAATGGCTTCGGCCGCCGCACGGCCAAAGCTGATTCCCCAGGGGACCGCAGCCGCAGAGGGCCACAATCAAGCGTGGCCCTCCAATCATGAGACATCACTTAACCAACAGCAGGCTCGCCGGCTTTTTTCAAACATGAAGCAAGCGGTCGGGCATCAGCAACAACACACTAAAGGAGCAAACAAAATGATTAGCAAATTCTTTCGCGACGAAACAGGCCTCGAACTGTCGGAATACGCAGTTGCCGCAGCATTGGTGGCGATCGCTGTCGTCGGCGCATTCACGGCCCTGGGCACTGCCATTAGCGGCAAGATCACTTCGCTCGGCACCACCATTTCCAAGTAGTGGCAACGAGTGCAAACCGGCGCCGCGCGCTTTAGGTGTTAAGTAGTTTTCAGCTAAAGCGCGCGTGGGCCACCCGAAGCAAATCGCAACGAATTCACCCGAGGTGACACAATGAAAAAATTCATCCTGGACGAGACTGGCCTTGAATTATCCGAATACGCAGTGGCCGCGGCTTTGGTAGCAATTGCCGTCGTTGCTGCCTTCACGTCGTTAGGCACGGCAATCAGCGACAAAATCACGTCGCTCGGCACCACCATCTCCAAATGACTTTCGTTTCGCAGGCGTCGTAAGGAAACGGTCATGAAAACATTTATTTTTGACGAGGCAGGACTGGAGCTTTCCGAGTACGCCGTCGCGGCGGCTTTGGTCGCCCTTGCGGTAGCGGCTGCGTTCACCGCGTTGGGCGACGCGATCGGATTGCGGCTGACGCAGCTCGCAACTCGAGTGGCCGGGTAAGAAGCCGAAACGGGCGAACCTTATGTCAGCAATCAATATAAACGTAGCGTTCCTCTTACCGGTCGCGGTGATCATCACTTATTACGATGTTCGCTATCGTCGCATTCCAAACGCATTCGTCCTGGCCACACTCGCGGGCGGTTTAGCGATTCACGCGATTGCCGGAGGCTTAAACGGAGTCTACGAAAGCCTCAGCGGTTGCGCCCTTGCATTCGTGCTTATGTTTGCGCTCCACATCTTCGGGGCGATGGGCGCCGGGGACGTGAAACTCTTCGCCGCTATCGGCGCAGTGACCGGCGCGCCGCTGGTGCTGCCAACTTTCCTGGTCGTGATCCTCACCGGCGGACTGCTCGCTTTAGTTTCAATCATTCGCGCGGGCGTTTTCTTAACGACAATGCAGCGCGTCGCCCAGATTTTGGTTGGACTCCTACCCGGTTGGGAGATGCCCCGGTTCACCGTCCCTTCAGATCGCAAACACACGATTCCCTACGGAGTGGCGATCACCATTGGCAGCATTATTTCAACTGCCATCTTTCGCACTTGAGCTGGCGTGGGTCTTGAACAGAAAACTCGCCACCCTCGGAGACACGGAGAGTTAACTATGCGCAACAAACGTTTCATCATCGTTCTGGCCGGAGCGCTTTTGTTTGGACTGCTCGCCGCGGTCTCTGTTAGCCGGTATCTATCGAGCGCGCAGGCCTACACCAAGAATCTCAACAGCGTGACCGTCGCCAAGGTAGCGATCCCGCTGGGGACGAAGATCATTCCCGAGCAGCTCACAGTGGTCCAGTTCCCAAAGGAGTCGATCCCGGACGGCTCGTTTGACACACCGGAAAAACTGGCGGGGCGTGTGGCAGTAGTGAACATTGCTGCGCGCGAGCCTGTCACCGAATCCAGGTTGGCTCCGATAGGAACCGCGGGCGGACTTTCCGCGGTGATACCCGAGGGCTATCGCGCGATGACCGTCAAGGTCGACGACGTCGTCGGCATTTCAGGTTTCATCATGCCGGGCACGCTCGTCGATGTGGTCGTAGTCATCGATCCGGCGGAAAAGGTGGGGATGCAGGATCCTATTTCAAAGATTGTTTTGCAGAACATCAAGGTGCTGGCGAATGGTGTGAACATCGATCAGCCCGAGGACCAGCGCGAGGCCAACAGCGTCAAGGCCGTCACGCTCCTGGTCACTCCCGAACAGGCGGAGAAACTTGCGCTCGCGTCCAGCGAAGGCAAGTTGCAACTCGTGATGCGCAATTCGATCGACCAGGGTGACGAACAAACCAAGGGAATTAACAAGCGAGGGTTGCTGGGCGGAGATCGCGCAGTGCCCGCGCCTGAACCTGGTTCGCTGAAGAGCGAACAGCCGGAAACGAAGGCTGCTCCAAAGCGCGTGCGCGTGCAGTCGGAAGTGAAGCCAGTACCGGTGGTCGCGCAGGTTCCACAGCCGCCGCGCGCTTCGGTAGAAATGATCGAAGGCGCGAAGAAACGCAGCGTCGACTTTCCTCAATGACCGTGACGCGCGCTAACGCGAATACGAATCTGAAACTGAAGATGCCGGTAGAATCTGGTCGATTCGACTGGCCACGAATAAGGAGCAACAAATGCATAGCCGCACTTCAATCACAGGCCGCTTCAGTCTGGCAGCGACGATTCTAACCCTCGCTCTGGTTGGCTCTTTGGCCCAGGCGCAGGAATCTTCCTACAGCGCCAGCTTCAAACAGAACAAGGAGCCAGTCGCGGTCAACGTGCTGGTGGGCCAGTCGCGCGTCATTAATTTCGACAAGCCGGTGGGCCGCTTTTCAGTTTCAAATCCTGATATTGCCGAAGCCGTATTGGTAACGCCTTCACAGGTTTTGGTAAACGGGAAAGGGTTTGGACAAGTGAACTTCATCGCCTGGGAACAGTCAGGCGGCGAATACCTCGTCTTCGATGTATTCGTGAGAACCAACCTTTCGCTGATCGACTCGCAGATTCGCGCACTCTTTCCGAAGGAAGACATCCGCATGAGCCAGGCGAATGGCTCGGTGGTGCTGTCTGGAAGTGTAGCGGATGCGAAAACATCGGCGCAGGTCCAGGCCGTAGTTGAGGCTGCCGGCTTTAAGACTGTGAATATGCTGGCGTCGCCGGTGAAGGCTGCGCTCCAGGTCCAGTTGCATATTCAAGTTGCTGAAGTCAGCCGAAACAAAGCAAAAGATCTGGGCACTTCTTATGCGTATCAGGGCGGATCGAGCAGTGGTTATCTGAACAGCGGCGGTGGGCCCAGCGCGCTAAGTGATCCGAAAGTGGCACCGGGGATGCCTTTGCTGGGTTCGCTTTCAAGCACCGCGCTAAATCTTTTGCTGGGCACCGGCAACACGCTCGGAATGATTCGTGCGATGTCGCAGCAGGGAAATCTGCGCGCATTGGCCGAGCCAAACATGATTGTGATGGACGGACAGGAAGCGAGCTTCCTCGCTGGAGGTGAATTTCCCGTGCCGGTAATTCAGTCGGCAGACAACAAGACGGGTGTCAGCATTGCTGTCTTGTTCAAAGAGTATGGGGTGCGGCTGAAGGTGAAGCCCACCATCATTGACGAAGATCACATCAGGCTCGAGCTTGAGCCCGAGGTTTCAACGATCGACTTCGCCAACGGTGTGAAGGTCGACAACTTCGTAATTCCAGCATTGCGAACTCGGCGAGCCCGAACCGGCATTGAACTCCGCGATGGCCAATCGTTTTCGTTGGCAGGTCTAATCGACAACAACGAGGTGCGGACCCTTTCCAAGGTTCCCGTCATTGGCGACATCCCGATTCTGGGTGCGCTATTCAGGTCCAAGTCGTTTCAGAAAAATGAAACTGAGCTGATGTTCATCGTTACGGCCGAAATCGTGAAACCGATGAACCGCGACGACCTGCCTCAAATGCGCGGCATTGACGGATTGAAGACCGGATCGCCGTTGGGACTTGAACCGAAAGGCGTGGAGATTCAGGGGAAAACCGGTCACTCGATTTCGAGTCAGAATGTTGACGTAGCTCCAGCGGCGACACCGACCACGCCTGAACCGCTGGTCGATGAAGTTTCCAAGCAGAAGCCCGCGCGTCAGCAAGGGCTTGGGCTTCCCACCAAAGGTCTTTTCCAGTAACCAGAGTTCCTGACGGCAAGAGCCCTCCCTGACGGCCGGGCTTCTGCTTGCGAAAGCCAAAGATGCGAAGGAGGCTGGCGTGAATCAACAGCGAAGCAGAAAACAAAACGGCCGACACGGAGAACGCGGGTCAGTGCTGGCTATGTCTGCTCTGGGCATGCTTGCAGTGCTCCTCGCTGTGGGCCTGGGCGTCGATGTCAGCCGTTTCTATCTCGCGAAAACCGAATTGCAAAACGCCGCCGATGCCGCCGCGCTGGCCGGTGTCTCTGCGCTTAATTCTTCTCCCAACGGAATCACCGAAGCAACCAACCGCGCAGTGCAGGCGATGAACAACTACGACTTCAACCAACAAGCCGTGTCGTTTCCGCGCGGGAATGTCCAGTTTGCGAAAAATCTGGATGGGCCATATATCAGTGAAGCGTCGGCGCAAACCGATCCAAAAGACATTCGCTTTGTTAAGGTCACGACGCCCGATTCTCCCGTCGGAGTTTCTTTCGCGGTCAGCGTTTTGGGCAGCAGCAAGAATCTCAAGGCTTCCGCGACCGCTGGGTTTTCAGTTCCCATCAACGTCTTCTGCAATTGGATTCCGCTCTCCGTAATCGACTACGACATCCCGATGGTGCCGGGACAGACCTACACCATTCGCTCCGGCCCCGGAAATAAGGTTTCACCCGGCAACTATCAAATCCTGGCGGTCTCCGGACGCGGCGGTAAAGACGTGCGCGAAGGGCTGGCGAGTGGAGTTGATCTTTGCGCTGAGGCAGGAGCTACCTACGACGTAGACACAAAGCCTGGAGTCACGGCCGGGCCGGTGCGGCAGGGAATCAACACGCGTTTCGATTCCTATCAGGGCGGCACGGTCAACCCAACGGACCATCCACCCGACACCAACGTCAAAGAAAACATTACCTACGCGCAATACCGAAATGGCTCGCCATTCCAGTCGCCCACGCACACCGCGGTTCCGGGTCGCCGCATCGTGATCATTCCGATCGTCAAGTATGCCGAGTATGACCAGGGACGAAACCAGGTGAGGTTCAATCGCTTCGGTCAGTTCTTTTTGCAATCGCAGGTCGGCAACGGCAATGGCGGCGACATTGAGGCGGAGTACATCAACGACATCGTGGTCGCCGGCAAGGGCGGCTACAACCCCAGCGGCGGTCCGGCAAACAATTTGATGGCCACGCCGGTGCTTTACAAGTAAGCCATGAAGACGGATTCAAGAATAAGAAAGATTCGCGCGCGGCGACGGCGACGATTAGTTGGGTTGCGGCGCTGCGTCGGTGATGAACGCGGCACGCAGCTAGTGGAACTCGCGATTGTCTTGCCGATCTTTGTATTGCTCTTTGCTGCTACCGCCGAGTTTGGCAGGTACTTTTACGAATACACGACGCTGGCAAAAGCGGCGCGCGCGGGTACGAGGTATCTGGCAACTTCAGCAGTTAACGCAAACGAGGATGGGAAAGCGAAGAACATTGTGGTCTACGGCAACGAGGCGGGCAGCGGCTCGCCATTACTTCCGGGCCTGACCACCACGAATGTTGTGATCAGCCGCCAGGGCGGTGTACCCGTGCTGCCGCAAACCGTGAAGGTGCAGATTTATGGCTTCAAGCATCAGCCGATTTTCGATTTGGGGAAGCTCACCAAGGTAACATCGCTGTCATTGAACGTGGACGTGAAGCCGAGTGTGACGATGCGCTATCTGCTGACGCAACCGCCAATCTA
>JANMVC010000636.1:0-2246 GCA_031392315.1 Pyrinomonadaceae bacterium
GCCGATCCATCCTGACAGCCAAATCGGATCCCATTTATCGATGTACCTGGCCTCGTCATCGTCAACAAAATAGCGGATGCGATACTCGCCGCCATCACCTTTCAACTTCGCATTCGTCAGCCAGAAGTCGATCATGATCGATTCAGCGTCTTCGCCTTTGTATTCACCTTTCGGCCGACTATAGGTCAACAACGGCTTCGTTGAATCGACGTCGCCGCCTTTGCTGGCCGCTACGTCCTTTCCTTCGCGCGCTGCCGGAGAAGCGGCTGCGGTGCTGCTGTTGGCATTCGCCATCGTTTGGCCGGAGCCGGTCGTCGTGGGTTTGCTCGCGTCGCCGCCACCTTTCACCGTGAATGTCACCATCTGAAATGAGCCGTCGTTTTTATAGCTTTCGTGCCAGGGTCGCGAGGCGAACACACGCAGTGTGTGCTTGCCTTCCGCGACGTTGCGCAGCTCGAATGGTTGGCCCAACTCGTAATAAGCCTCGTAAGGTTCGTTGTCCAAAATCACGTGGATGTGATTGCCTTTGCCGGTGGCCGGATCTTTGTGCGGCATGTAGCCCTTCAGCTCACCGCTGAGATCGAGTTTGACTTCAACTTTCGAACCGTTAATGACTGCGTTCGCGGCGGGCGAAACAATTTTCAGCGTTGGCGCAGCTTCATCCTGTTCGCCGCGCGTTTTCATCAAATTGAGAATTGCTTGTGGACGTGAAGCCACGGTCAAACTCTGCACTGCAGGTGGCGTCACTGTGGTGGTAGTAGTTGTACCGGCATTATCAGCGTTGCCGGAGCACGCCGCGAATATAATCGAGCAGGCTGTAAACAGAAATAACAACCGCGAATTCCGAGGTCGGCGCATATTCTCCTCCAGGCTCAAAATGGTCGGGGTGAATTTTGGGTAAGTGTACCGCGATAGCGATGGTAAGCCAACGCGAACGATCCACGAAATCACACGAAGAGACACTAACTTTTCGTGTCAGTTCGTGTGGATTCGTGGATCGTTGTTTTCCGGTGGATACTTATACGCCGCTTGCGCCTTTGCCTTGGCGCAGTCGCTTCTCCACCGTGGTCCAGTCGATGTTTGCGAAGAACGCTTCGATATACTTCGGTCGTTCGGCGGGTTTGTAGTCAAGCAGGTACGCGTGTTCCCAAACGTCCATCACCAGAATCGGATCAAATCCGGCGACGTTGCCCGTCTCGTGAAGGGTGATCCAATGATTTGATATGCGTCCGTTCGCTGGGTTCTGGTAAAAGATGGCCCAACCCACTCCGCGCATCTTGCCGATGCCGACAAAATCCGCCTTCCAGATTTCGTAACTGCCGAAACTTGCCTCAGCAGCTTTCGCAAACTGCGCTGTCTTGTCAGGATCGCCCGGGCCGCCGCCGTTCTTGAGGTTGTCGAAATAATATTCGTGAAGGACCATGCCGTTGTACTCAAAGCCCAGCCGCCGCGTCAGCTCGGAGTAGGCCGGCATCTCTTCCTGATCGACTTTGGCGTCTTTGATAAACTCCGAAATCTTCTCGGTCAGATTATTGGTTTCCTTGACGTAGCCTTCGTAAAGCTTGAAATGCATCTCCAGGGTTTCATCGGAGATGCCGGTCAGCCCGCTCAGGTTAAATTCCCTGGTTTTGTAAGAATCAATGTTGGATTTCGCGCTGGCTTTGGTTGAACTCATCCCTCACCTCCGTGGCTATCGGCGCCACGCAAACTAACAGTTTGCGTTACAAGGGACTATTGCGCGGGAGTATGGCGAATCGGTGGAGACGCTGATGATTTACTGTCGCGGCGCAAGCAGGCAGAAAAAAGGCAGTAAGTGAAAATGTTTCCACTTACTGCCCGAGACCCCGGCCCGCCCGCTAATTTTCTCAAACTACTTGTTGAAGATAACCCAATCGTGAGAAGACGTGCCCATGAAAAGCAACATCGGCAACGAGAGCCAAGCATTCGTTCGGGAAGCAATGAAAGCCTGGCGAGCAAGTTCAGGCGGGGCTGCTGGGCCAGTGCCGGCCGTTCCGGCAATAATCCGTTTGTTATTCGGCCAGATAATGCCCCAAACATTGAGCAGCATCACGAAGCCATAGGCGCCGCCGAGGCCGATGGAGTAGACGTTGTTTGGAGTCGCGGACTGGCCGACGGTGAACTTCGCGCCCAAGTACCTAATGATCCCGTATGAGATGAAGGCGACTAGGGCAATCATCACGACGGCAAAGACCCGTCCATCTTTAGTTAGGGCCGGCACCTTCTTG
>JANMVC010000641.1:0-1765 GCA_031392315.1 Pyrinomonadaceae bacterium
GTCCCTGCGCGACAACGCCGATCTAATCCGTCAATCGCGCGAGCTGGCGCGGATTAGGCTCGATCTCGAAATAGATCTGGATCTTGATCAAATCAAAGCCAGGCCACCAGATCGCGCGGCCGCCTATGAACTGTTCAAGGAACTTGAATTCTCGGCGCTGACGCGCGAGTTTGCCGATGCGGCCACAGCGCGGGCGGCGGCAAGCGACGATAGTACACTGAAATATCAGCTCGTTGATTCGCGTCCCGCTCTCGATGCGCTCATTCAGAGTCTCTGGGATGCGGAGAGCGTCGGCATCGCCATTGCGGATGCGAAATCTGCCAGCGCGACAGAATCGAAAGCGGTGAAGAAAGGTAGCCAGGCAGCCGAGCAATTGGGCGACGAACAGGGCGCGATGGATTTTGGCCTGGCCGAGGGAATTGCGTTCTCCACTTCTGCGGGCGTCTCCGCGCTGGTCGACCTTAACCGATTCAATGGCGGCAAAGATGCCGCCATCGCGTCGCTCGGCGAGGTGTTATCCAACGGCTTGTTGGAAAAATCCGTTCATGATCTAAAACGCGCGATCGGTTTGTTAGCCAAACTCAACATCACGCTCGAAGGTGTAAAAGACGACACATTCCTTGCCGCCTACCTCCTCGATCCTAATCGAAGTAAGTATGAGCTTCACGATCTGGCGCGCGAAGCTGTTGGCGTCGAGCGAATTGACAAGCCGGCAAATTCCTGGACGGACACTCAGTGGGAAACTGCGGCCGCCGCTGACCTGACGGCGCGCACCGCCAAGGTCCTGCACAGCCGAATTCTCGAAAAGAAACTCGAGACGATCTACACCGAAATGGAGTTGCCGCTCGCGCCGCTGCTTTACCGGATGGAGCGCGCCGGTTTGAAAGTAGATCGCGCGACGCTCAAGGACCTATCAAACTATCTTGGACTTGAGCTGAACAAGTTAACGCTGAAAATTTATGAGCTGGCGCAGAGGGAGTTCAACATTGGTTCACCAAAGCAGGTCGGCGATGTGCTTTCCGAGTTGAACATCATGTCCGGGCGGAAGACTTCGACGGGCCGTGTCTCAACCAGCAAAGCAGTCCTGGAGGAGTTGGCGCTGACTCACGACCTGCCAAAACTGATAATCGAATATCGCGAACTGGATAAACTCAAGAGCGTTTATACCGATGCGCTGCCACATCAAATCGCGGCGGACGGACGGATTCATTGCCTGCTGAATCAAACAGTGGCAGCCACAGGGCGTCTTTCTTCCAGCGAGCCGAATTTGCAGAACGTACCTATTCGGACCGAGTTGGGCCGGCGTATCCGGCGCGCCTTCGTCGCCGAAAAGGGAAACAAGATTATTTCGGCAGACTATTCCCAGCTTGAGTTGCGGCTGCTTGCGCATATCACTCAAGACCCGGTGATGCTCGAAGCGTTTCAGAAGGGCGAGGACATTCACGCGCGCACGGCGCGGCTCGTGTTCGGCGCGCAGACTGACGAGGAACTAAAAGAAGCTCGTCGCTTCGCGAAAATTGTGAACTTCGCGATTGCCTATGCTATTGAGCCCTGGGGCTTGTCGCAGCGAGTCGGCATTTCGCGGCCCGAAGCGAAAAAAGTGATCGCGGATTACTACGACACTTACAAAGGCGTGCGACGCTACATGGAAGAGGTGCCGATCAAAGCGCGCGAGCATGGTTACGTTCGTTCAATCTACGGGCGCATTCGTCCGCTGCCGGGGATCAGCGACCGCAACGCCAACATTCGTAAAGCTGCCGAACGC
>JANMVC010000714.1:0-5786 GCA_031392315.1 Pyrinomonadaceae bacterium
CCACTTTGGAACCGCATCTTGGCGTCGTTGATCTGGGAGACTTCCGCACGTTTGTGATGGCGGATATTCCCGGCTTGATCGAAGGTGCGCACACCGGCGCAGGTTTGGGCGACCGTTTTCTGCGACACATCGAGCGGACAAAACTGCTGTTGCATTTGGTTGACGTTTCATCATTCTCCAACCGCGAGCCCGTGAGCGACTACCGCGCAGTTAATCGCGAATTGAGTGCTTATAATCCGGAACTGGCCAGCCGGCCGCAGATCGTGGTGGCCACGAAGATTGATGCGCTCGATGATCCCGAGCGGCTTGAATCGTTGCGGCAGGAAGTAGCCAAAGAGGGCTTGCAGTTTTTTGCAATCTCTTCAGTGGCAAACAAGGGCACGCGGGAGCTCGTTGCTGCCATTGCCGTGCAACTGGATGAGCTAACCGAGTTGGCCCGTCAATCAGAGCCGATTGAGTTAGCGGTCTAAGTAGGACAGGCATTCTTGCCTGTCCCTCAGGCGGAGTTAAGAGGAAATGGACAGACGGGAATGTCTGTCCTACAAGATGGCCCAGCGAAAGCGTATTGCTATTTACGGCGGCACTTTTGACCCCGTGCACGCCGGGCATCTTGAGATTGCCGGCAGGGTTTCGCAGCTATTTGAGATTGGTGAATTCCTGTTTGTTCCGGCGCGAGTGGCGCCGCATAAGCAGGACGCGCAGGTATCGTCAGCGATTGCTCGTTACGCGATGCTGGTCTTGGCAACGCTGAATGATCCGCGCCTCTTGGTTTCTCCTTTCGAACTCGAAGGACGAGCGACGCAGTACACCGTAGACACGCTCCGTCATTTTCGAGCGCAGTTTGACGAGCTGGTAGATCTGTTCTTTGTGATGGGTGCTGACTCATGGACGGAGATTACGAGCTGGCGGGAATGGGAGACGGTGCTTGGGTTAGCCAACCACATCGTCGTCACCCGGCCCGGTTATGAATTGTCCGCTGACCATGTGGGCCCGGAAGTGGCGGCGCGAATTGTGGATGTAAGAGGGCATTACGGCGTGAGTGTCTCCCCAATGGTTGAGTCGAGCAGCACGAAGATTTTTATGACTGACGCAGTCATGCGCGACGTTTCCGCAACCGAAGTGCGTCGGGCGGCGCGCGAGAATCGCGTTGACGACTTGAAGAAGCTGACCACGCCCGCGGTGGCTGAGTACATAATTAAATACAGGCTCTACAGAAATACGAATGAAGCATAATTCAACTATCAAGGAACAATCGCTACAGCCCGCGATCAGCGGCAGTCCTCAACTAAAGTCTTTACCGGCTGAACCGGCACCAGGGGAGCTCGACGAAAGGATCTTTACGGCGCTCAATGCCGCAGCGGAGAAGAAGGCCATTGAAATCGTCGTGCTTGATTTGCGTGAGATTGCCACGTTTACGGATTATTTTGTGATAGTCAGCGGCACCAACGAACGTCAGGTCCAGGCAATTTCAGACGGCGTGGCGGACACCCTCAAGAAGGCTGGCACACCCGCCGCGCGCATCGAGGGTTACAAGACGGCCGAATGGATCCTGCTCGATTACGGTGATTTTGTGTTCCATGTTTTCGATGACAAGGCGCGCAAATTTTATGATCTTGAAAGACTCTGGCGGGAATCGAAGCGCGTTGAGTTGCCAGCCGAAATCACCGGCGGCGCTAATGGTTCTTTGAGAACTGAATCGTGATCGAAATTGTGGCGCGTTCTGAAGCAATGCGTGAGGCGGTCAGTCTCGCCGAGCGAGTTGCTGCAACGGACGCGAACGTATTGGTGACAGGCGAATCCGGCGCGGGCAAAGACGTGTTGGCCTGGCACATCCACTTGAAGTCGAACCGCGCCAACCAGTCGTTTGTAAAGATCGACTGCGCGACATTGCCGAGCGGTCTGCTGGAAGCCGAACTTTTTGGATACGAGCGCGGCGCCTTCACTGGAGCGGGCGAAGAAAAACCGGGACGGCTTGAAGCGGCCCATCGGGGCACGTTGGTGCTCGACGAAATTGCCTATCTGTCCAATGATTCGCAGGCGAAGCTTTTGCGCGTGATTGAGACGCGCGAGTTTGAACGGCTGGGCGGACGCCGCACGATCAAAGTGGATGCGCGATTGATAGCGCTGACGAATGTGGATCTGAGCGACGCGGTCAAACGCCAACACTTTCGCGAAGATCTTTATTACCGCTTGAATGTGGTCCACATTCAGGTACCGGCTTTGCGCGGACGCGCCGCAGATCTGGCGGACCTGGCTCAAGCGTTCGTTACCACGTTTGCGTCAAAGCATGGACGGCCAGTTACCGCGATCTCGCCCGATGGGTTGGCTTTGCTTGGCGAATATGAGTTTCCCGGCAACGTGCGAGAACTGGCTAACATGATCGAACGCGCCGTGATTGTTTCGTCAGGTTCGAGGATAGAAGTCGGAGATTTACCGGAGTCGATCCGAGCAGCGGTCAATGTGCAGCGCCGGCGTTTGCAGCCGCAGTCGCTTGCGGAAGTTGAAGCCGAATACGTCGAATCAATTCTGGCCATTGCCAAGGGCAACAAGACGGAAGCCGCGCGCATACTCGGGATTAGCCGAAAGAACCTTTACGAGAAGCTGGCGCGGAAGAGAAAGGCTGAGGGCGAAACTGAGGATGCGACTGGGAGACAGTGAGACGCGGCGACGCGGAGGGAGAATAGGATCTCCGTTTCACCGAGCCCTCACTTCTGCGCTTCTCTTGTTTTAGACCATGCGGCTGCGAGTTATTTGGACCGGAAAAACCAGGGACGCTCATCTCCGCGCGTTGGCGGATGGCTACCTGAAACGCCTGTCACGCTTCGTGAAATGCGAGATTGCGGAGTTTGCGGAAAGCAAGAGTGGCGACCAAAAAGTGGACATCGCCAGAGATTCAAGGCGCATCTCAGACGGGTTGCATGAAGGCGCTGTCAACGTCCTGCTCGACCCGCAGGGAATCGAATGGACCTCGGAACAGCTAGCTGAGGAGATGCAGCGTTGGCGGGACGGTGGCACTAAGGAAGTGACTTTTATCGTGGGTGGTCCAAACGGAGTTTCGCGCGAACTGTCGACGAGCGTAAGCAAACGCTGGAGCCTTTCGCGATTGACCTTGACGCACGAAATGGCGCGCGTGGTTTTGATCGAACAGTTGTATCGGGCCTACACAATCATTCACGGGTTGCCGTATCAGAAGTAACGGAGCGGCGCTTAACGATTCTATTTCAAGTAGGGTGGAGGAAATTAACGCACGATGGATAAGAGACGAGTAAGAGTTTTCCGCGATAAATTAATGGACCGGCGCGAGAGCCTGGTGGGACAGGTCCAGCAAGCCGAACGCTACAGCCGCGAACGCGATGCCGAGGCCACGCAAGATCCGGCCGACATGGCCGCCAATGCCTACACCAAAGAATTGTTGGTCTCGATGTCGGATAACGACCGGCAAATGCTCAACCTGATCGACGAAGCACTGGTGCGCATGGACGATAGCGGCTACGGCAAATGCATTCGCTGCGGACAGGCCGTGCCGGAAAAGCGACTGGAAGCTGTGCCCTGGGCTCGCCACTGCGTCAGTTGTCAGGAGATGCAGGAACGGGGTTTGTTGGTTGACGACGACGAATAGAACTCCGTCCGAAATTGATGACATAATGCGGCCTCCTGAGTTACAAGCTCAGGAGGCCGTTTAGTTTTGAACCTGATAAGCAGCTACAGATAGACACGGATTCACACGGATCAGACAGCGGCAGCGATCACGACGCTTTTGCGCGCCTGATTTTGAATTCTGAACGGTGTTAATCCGTGAGAATCCGTGGCAACACTTCGTACATGAAGGACATGGACCTCACTCGCGCTGCCAATACTGCCTTTGATTCTTTGTTGGCTCTCGTGTATCCGCAGGCTTGCGCGATTTGCGGCGCGAGTGTTGAGTCGCGGGCTTTGGGCGTGGCTTGCGCCGGCTGCTGGAAGCAAACCCATACTTTTACCGGACAAGAAACGATTTGCTGGAAGTGCGGGCTGCCTTCACCGGGAGACGTGTCCGAGGAAAAAAGAGAAGCTGTGCGGTGTCGGCGTTGCGATGCGGACGATTTCGCCGCCGCGCGCGCCTGCGGCGTTTACGAGGGAGCGTTGCGTGCCTCAATTCTTGCGCTGAAACATGACCCCCATGTCTGTGCCCGCCTCGTTGCCCTGCTGACTGAAATCCAAAAGCGCCGTCCGCTGAATCAAGCTACCCGCATCGTTCCTGTGCCGCTGCATCCTGAGCGTGAAAAGGCCAGGGGATTTAATCAGGCTGCTCTAATTGGCCGCGAACTTTCCCACGCGACGGCGCTACCCTGCGACGAAGTGAGCCTGATTCGCGCACAGCACACGGATCGTCACCGTGCGGGCATGGATGCAAAGGACCGCCGCGCGACTGTTCTCGATGCCTTTCGAGTTTCGCATCCGGCTCTGATTGCTGGTGAACACGTGCTGTTAGTTGACGACGTTTTCACCACGGGCGCGACAGTTTCATCTTGCGCGAAGGCTTTGCTGACGGCTGGTGCTGCTGAGGTCTTCGTTCTCACTATTGCCCGGCCGATTCGCCACTGATCTCAATATTTTTGCAGGGGACGAAGTGCAACACCTCAGTGGGGTTGGCAAACAACGGGCGAGTCTTCGTATGATGGTTCCATGAAAATTCTGTATCCCGTCATTGAACCCTACGACACTGGACGACTGAAGGTCTCGCCGGTGCACGAGCTTTACTACGAGCAGTGTGGTAACCCAGAAGGTAAGCCAGCGGTGTTCCTGCATGGCGGACCGGGAGGCGGTGTCTCACCCGACTATCGCCGTTACTTCAATCCGGAACTTTATCGGATTGTACTCTTCGATCAGCGCGGCTCCGGCAAAAGCACTCCCCACGCGAGTATTGAAGAGAACACCACCTGGGATCTCGTGGCCGACATCGAGCGGCTTCGTGAACATTTCGGTATCGACCGTTGGCAGGTCTTTGGCGGCTCCTGGGGCAGCACTCTCGCGCTGGCTTACGCGGAGACACATCCGGCGCGCGTTACCGAACTCGTGCTGCGCGGCATTTTTCTTTGCCGGCCGAAAGAGATCAGTTGGTTCTACCAGGAAGGCGCGAGCGCAATCTTCGCGGATGTGTGGGAAGAGTATTTGAAGGTTATCCCGGAAGCGGAACGCGCCGACATGGTGAGCGCTTATCATCGCCGTTTGACGAGCGACGACTACGCCACGCGCGTGGAAGCGGCGCGCGCCTGGAGCATTTGGGAGGGAAGCACTTCCAAGCTTTTCTTCGACTCCGACTCGATTGAAAGATTTGCCGATCCTGAGTTTGCGCTGGCCTTCGCGCGGATCGAGTGTCACTACTTCATGAACAACTCATTCTTTCCCACTGACAATTATTTAATCGAGAACGTCGGCAAGATTCGACAGATCCCGGCGCGCATAGTGCAGGGGCGTTACGATGTGGTTTGTCCGATGACCAGCGCCTGGGATCTTCATCGCGCTTGGCCGGAAGCGGACTTGCGAATCATCCAGGATGCGGGCCACTCGATCACAGAGCCGGGAATCATCGACGCGCTGATCGAGGCCACCGACTTCTTTGGCAAGACCAGTTAGAACCAAGCGCACTGACCTTCGACGCACGCTAAAAGTTCAGAACCGGGCTTAAGCTGGGAGCGCAGGCATCCTGCCTGCAATGAGCGCCGAAGGTGCGAACTGTTTGATCCTACGAGATTTTCGGCGGGTCCAGAGCCCCGCCTCATGGCAGGCAGGATGCCTGCGCTCCC
>JANMVC010000177.1:0-7567 GCA_031392315.1 Pyrinomonadaceae bacterium
TGGCGTACCCGTCGTTTTTGATGTGACCCACTCGCTGCAACTACCCGGCGGCCTCGGCCAAGCAACGGGCGGCCCATCGGAATACATCGAACCGCTCGCGCGGGCTGGAGTGGCATGTGGAGTGGATGCGGTATTCATGGAAGTGCATGAGTGTCCGGAACGCGCGCCATCGGATGGACCAAACGCGCTGCCGCTCGAACGGATGGAATCGTTGTTGTTCATGTTGCGCGACATTCATCAGTTAGTGCTCAAGGCGCGCGAGTAGCCCGACCGCTGGAAGCGCTAAGCTGGGAGCGCCAAGCTGGAGCGCCAGGCTGGGAGCGCAGGCATCTTGCCTGCCGTCGCGTAGTCCGACGTTGTTTGAGGTCTTAGTTACTCCAAAAGTTCAGAAAACCAATTCACTTATGAAGAGCATTCTCGCAGTTATTCTTTTAGGACTCGCAGTTGTTTGGTCGCCGGGTTCAGCACAGGAAGAAGCCCGCGCCGCCTGGCAAATAACCAATTTCGATATCACGGCCAACGTCCAACAAGTGGAGCGTGTCATGAACGTGGTGGCGATTCTTAGCGCTACGAACGTTGGGCGCGGCGCGGGCGTCTCGTTTACGTTTCGGATAAATGCGAAGGCGATCGTTAAGGCGGTCACAGTCAGCGGCGCCAACGCAAACTTTCGAGCGCTGCCGGAAAGCTCGGGGAGTCTTCAGCGTGTTACGGTCACTTTGCCCAGCTCGTTTGCGCCGAATGCTTCCGCCGTTCTGAACATCACTTACAGTTTTCCGGTCGAGAGCAACACGGGGCTGGCGGCCATCTCTTCCGCTGGCTCGCAGTTTCTGCCGCTCTCATTCTGGTACCCTGCGCCCAACACGCCCTTCACAGTTCGCGGCGCTGACACAGCGCCGGTCCGTTTATCGGTTAACGGATCAGGCGTGCTCAGTTCCGGTGTCGAGAAAAGCAATTCGGCCGGGGATACGGTTTACGAACAACCGCTCAGCGCTCAACCGCTCTTCGTCCAGGGCGAATGGGACAAAGTGGAAGGCGCCGGCGAGAGCAAAAATATCGCCGCGTTTCTTCCGCGAGGCGCTTCGGCAGACGAACGAAAGCAAGCGGAGGCCGCTGTCTCGTTAGCGGCCAGCGCCAGGTCTTACTATGCAGGACTGTTGGGCCCGCCACCAGAGATTCCGATCCGGCTCGTTTCGGTCAGGCGCGGCTCGGGCCTCAGCGATGGCGGCATGATTCTGTTGGAGCCGGGCGCGTTTCGGCGAGCCAAGTTGGATTCCGCCACTGCGCGACTGGTCGCCGAGGCTGTGTCGCGTTTATGGATCGGCGGCCAATCTCCGGTGCGCGGCGAGGGCGGCGGCTTATTGAGGGACGCCCTGCCGCGATTCTTCGCGACGCTGTTTATCGAAAAGCAGTTTGGCAAAAACGCGGCGCACGAAGAGCTTCTGCGGCAGCGGCTAGCCTACAGCACGGTGGCCAAGAAAGACGGACCGCTCGCCCGCGTAACCCCGCTCGATCCAACTTACTTTAGTTCCGTGCCAAATAAGGGCGCGATAGTTTGGCGCCTGGTCGAACAGAAACTGGGCCGCGACGTTTTTCTCGGCGTCGTAAGAGCTTCGCTCCAGCCGGGTAAAGAAGTCAGCCTGGCCGCACTGCGCGGCGCTCTCGCGGACCGCGGCGGCGAACGAATCAAAACTCTGCTTGATCAGCAGTTGGACCAGGTGACGGATCTGGACTTGATGATCGGCGTTCCCCAGCAACGCGGAGCCGAGTGGTTTGCCGCGCTCAGAAACCTGGGTTCAAGCGATGTGACAACCAGCGTGCGGGCCACTACTGCAACGGGCGAACAGCTTTCGGTTGATGTAACCGTGCCGGCGAAGAATTTCAGCGAGGCGGCTTTCAAGACGGCGGCGAAGGTCGTCAGCCTTGAAGTTGATCCGGAGAAGCTTTACCCGCAGTTGGATTATGCCAACGACCGCGTGCCGCGCGGGCGCGATATTCAGGATGCAGTGAGTGAGGCGGCGCGCCAGTTTGGCGCCCAGGATTTCGTTAAAGCGGAGTCGATTGCGCGCGAGATTTTGGCGACCACGCCCCTGATGCAGGAGGCGCGCATCATTCTGGCGCGGGCGCTGCTGGGCCAAAATCGCACCGACGAGGCGGAACGACTTTTCCTCGCCTTGCTCGACGATCCGTTGCCCAACCCGGCTACCGTCGCCTGGGCCAACATCGGACTGGGCGAGATTAATCTGAAGAAGGGGCAGAACGCGGAGGCAGCGAAGCGCTTCAACGATGCCGTCCGCGCTGACGCGGAGTATGGATCGTCACTGACGGCGCGGGCAGGAAGGATTCGAGCAGAAAGTGCGGCTAACACGCTTCAGGTCGACCCGGCGATTCGCGCGTTCGTAGCGCAGTTGGATCAGGCTATCACCGGCGGAAAAAAGGCTGAGCTGGAAACGCGGGTAGTTTCGGGCGAACTGGGGCGCTTTATCTCCGGCGTGGTGGGTACGCAACCTGAGCTGTGGCAGACAAAGGTGCTGCGAACGGAAGCGCTCGAAGCAAATTTGGTCGCCGCTGATGTCAGCATCGACGCGAAAGAGTTAGGCCGCCAGCAAGCCGGCACCGCAGTTTTGCTTCTGGCCCGTGTGGGCGGCAGCTGGAAACTGATGGGAATAGATTTGTTTGAAGTCAGGTAGGACAGACATTCCTGTCTGTCCCTGGTTTGAGTGAAGGCGAAAAGAGCCAAATCAGATTTTCCATGGCTCATTTCTCAATTTTCATTTTTCATTGAAGCCGCGAGGCTGCGCTACGATGACAAATAAGAAATGAAAACTGAAAAATGGAAAATAGTTTTCAGTAAGTGACTATGGAAGACATCTCTTCAATCGAACGACGCGCATCTCGCATCAAGCTCCTCTTGATGGACTGTGACGGAGTATTGACCGACGGCCGCCTCTGGCTGACGGAAGACGGCAACGAACAGAAGACCTTCAACACTCATGACGGTCTCGGTCTGTCGTTGTTTCACCGCGCTGGGCTTAAGTCCGGAATTATCAGTGGCCGTTCGTCGAATGCGGTGGAGCGTCGCGCGCGCGAGGTGGGCGTCGAGTTTGTGCGACAAGGCGACGCGAACAAGGCAGAAGCGTTCGAAGAAATAATGCGGCTAGCCGGAGTCAACGAGGATCAGGTCGCATTTGTCGGCGACGACCTTCCGGACATTCCTTTAATGAAGCGTTCTGAGTTGGCGGTGGCCGTGGCTGATGCAATGGAAGAAACGCGATTGGCGGCGCATTATGTGACGCGTGCCGATGGCGGCCGCGGAGCTGTCCGCGAAGTGGTTGAGTTAATCCTCAAGGCGCAAGGCCGCTGGAATGATCTGCTGGACGCGTATCTCAAGTAAGTTGGCGCGTGCTTCGTTGACAGTTCTGACGGCCTTCACTATCTTTCAATTCTGAAGACTTAGATAGCGACAAGTTCATCGTTCATCCTTCCATCTTCATCGTTTTGCTTTTTGAGCGGGTGTGGCGCAATGGTAGCGCATCAGCTTCCCAAGCTGAGGGTTGCGGGTTCGAGTCCCGTCGCCCGCTCCAATAACTCCAGTCAACCGCGGCCGGCCCACCCCAATCGTTCTCAGTTGTTATATTCAAAGCGCGCGACGTCTGACTCGCCCATGATGACGGTATCTCCGGAATTCAGCGTTGCTTCGGTAACGCGTTCTGCTTTCGGGTCGTTTACAAACGTGCCGTTTCGTGAACCTTCGTCTTTGATGGCGACTTTTCCGTCCTGCACTCCAATCCACAAATGGCGTTTCGAAATTCTCGGGTCGGCAACCACGATCTGCGAAAGTGTACTTTCTCGGCCGATGTAGACGCCCTCAGGGTCAACCGGAAAACGCTCGCCGGCTAACACGCCGGAAGTGAACTTGATCGAGCCGTAGTCGATCGTCACCGCCTCCTGCTCGCGAATGATCGCCACCGTGCGCGTCGGATCAAACTCGAGTTCTTCGACCACGGGCGGAGCTGCCACGTCTGGAGATGACGGCACGGGCATGTTGTCTGACTCCGGCATCGCGGGCTCCGGTTCGGCGTAGTTTGGAGCCTCGTAAGGAATCTCCGCAGGTTCCGGTTCCGGCATCGCTGCGTAGACCTCAGGTTCGGGAACGCTCGCCGTTGAGAACGCTGATTCTACGCGGGCTTTCTTTCGTTTGCGTGAGATGAAAAAGACAGCCAACCCGATGACGATAATCGCGACGATGAAAAACAAAACCACCAGGACAGCGATGATAATTATCAATGTCGTATTGTCGGATTCGGACGCTTGAAGAGCCAGAGCCAGAAAGGGCGGATGATGCATTGCGATGCTCCTTCGAGAATTGATGGATTTGCCGGAAGGTGGATATTAGCCTAAAAACGACCTCGCGCGGAATAATTTCGGCAGCGGTTCTTCCTCAAGCTCTTCACCAGACGAGGGCAGCCCGCGGTTCCAGTAAAAGAGCTTGAATACTAAGGTTCGCTACCGAGTTCCGTACTGTAAGTGAACGCTACCACCGGCGGCGCGTATGCTTTGTTGGCAACCGATCAGGCGATCCTACCGATTGGCCCAGTTGTGTGGAGGTAGTTCAGAGTTTGAGTTGGCACGTTGGTTGCGAAACTCTATCCTGACAGAAATCAAACTGGAGGAACTAAACGTGAGTAATAAGCTCTTGATCGGACTCGCAATTGCGATGCTGGGCACCGCCGCCGGATGCAGCACCACGGATAACGCAAATGTAAACGCCAACGCAAACGCGGCCGTTGCGCAAACGACCACCCGCACCGCGGCTGATGGTTCGGAGATTACTACCACCACCGACGCGAGTGGGGTGAAGACCGAGACGCGTGTCTTCCGAAATAATTCGCGCGTCTCGCGAGTAGTCGTAACCACCACCGCCGATGGCCGGCGCACTGTGCGCGCCTATTCTGCGACGGGCGAGACGAAGGAAGTAAACGACGTCGGCGACGCGCTGGAAGTTACCGGCGAGAAGATTGCCGACGCAGCCGGATGGGTCGCGGGCAAAACTAAGGACGGTGTCGTCGCAGTTGGCGATAAGCTTGAAGGCGTTGGCGACAAGACAGCCGATGGCGCCCGGGCGGTAGGGGCAGGCGCCAAGAAAGTTGGCGAGAAAACCGTAGAAGGCGCGAAGAAGACTGGTTCGGCAATCAAGAAAGCTGTTACTCCTTAACTCAGGTGATCGTCGGTCAGAATCGGGGTGGCGCTTGCGCCGCCCCTTTTGCCGTGTGCGATGGCGGCCCGCCCTCGTGAGGCTGGCGGGCGGTGATGCTATACTCTCGAAGCATTCATTTCAGCCACGTTTATCTTGAGGAGCCAGCCATGGCAGACACATCCCGATTCACCATCATCTGCCCTTGTTGCGAAGCGAACTTGACCGTTGATTCGCAAACAGGCGCTCTCATTTCACACGAAGAAAAGCACAAACCGATCGCTTCGTTTGACGAGATGGTCAAAGGACTCGACAAGCAGAAGCAGGTGCGCGAACAGATCTTCGCGCAGGAGCTCAACTCGATGAAAGACCGCGATCGAATTCTCGAAGAGAAATTCCAGGAAGCCATGAAGCGAGCTGAGAAGGACAAGGACAAGCCCTATCGCAACCCACTGGATTTTGATTGAAGATGGATCAGTCCGCGCGGCCGCAGAGACAATTGCTTAATCCCCAGGACCAATCATCCCCAAACAGTTATTTTGGAGTCACCGATGAAACTGCGAACAACCATCGCCTGTGTTTTGCTGTTCCTGGTCTCGCTCGCCTTCCTACAAACTGCCAACGCTCAAAGTGCGAAGGTTGCGATGCCGAAGCTGAAGTTTCAGGATCGAACGCTTCCCAACGGCATGCGCGTGTTGAGCGCGGTGGATAATTCCAGCCCGACGGTCGCCATTCAGGTGTGGTATCACGTGGGCTCAAAGGACGACCCGGCCGGCCGCAGCGGGTTCGCGCATCTTTTCGAGCACATCATGTTCAAAGCGACAAAGAACATGAAATCGGAAATGATGGACCGTCTGACCGAAGACGTTGGCGGCTTCAACAACGCTTTCACAAACCCGGATGTAACGGTCTACTACGAAGTGGTGCCATCAAACTATTTGGAAACTCTGTTGTGGGCCGAAGCCGACCGCCTCTCGGGACTGACCGTGGACGAGCCGAATTTCAAGTCGGAACGCAGCGTGGTCCAGGAAGAGTTTCGTCAAAGTTATCTGGCGCCTCCTTACGGCATGCTGGAGTATCTAATCGAACAGCAATCGTTCGCGAGTCATCCCTACAAACGACCGACCATCGGCAGCATTGAAGATCTCGACGCGGCTTCGCTCGCGGACGTGCTTGCGTTTCACAAGTCTTATTATCGTCCCGACAATGCCACGCTGGTCGTCGCCGGAGACTTCGATCCGAAACAACTGAATCAGTGGGTCGACAAGTATTTGGCAACGATCCCGAAGCCGGCGTTGGCTCTTCCGCGCGTGGGGATCAAAGAGCCTGAGCGCAAAGCCGAGCGGCGTATTACACACTATGCGGCAAACGTGCCCTTGCCCGCGCTGGCGTTTACTTATCTGACGCCTCCCGAGCGCAGCGCGGATGCGGAACCGCTGCGCGTGGCCGCCACGATTCTGTCAGAGGGCGAATCGTCGCGACTATATCGGTCTTTGATCTATGAGCAGCAGGTGGCGCAAAGCGCGGACGCGACACCCGATCTGCGCGAAGACGCGGGAGTGTTTTATTTCAACCTGGTGCTGGCGAGCGGCAAGAAGCCGGAGGAAGGCGAGCGCGCGCTGCTGGCAGAGATTAAGAAGATGCAGGACGCGCCGGTGTCTGCGGCTGAACTCGATAAGGCGAAGAACCAGCTTGTTACGAACGAACTACGCCAACGCGAGACCAGCAACGGAAAAGCGCTGGCTCTTGGTTCAGCGGCCGTCTTGCTGGGCGACCCGAATCGCGTAAACACCGACCTGGGCAAACTGCAATCGGTTACAGCCGCGGACGTGCAGCGGGTAATGAAAAAATATTTTACTGACGCCAACCGCCTGGTGATCGTCTATCTCCCCGAACCGGCGAAGCCCGCGGCAGTAGTTCCCAAAACGAATTCTACGAACCAGGCGGGAGGACCAGCGAAATGAAGACACTTGTGATGCGCCTCGTCGCGCCATTGGGATTGATCGTCGCGTGCTTCGCTACGCCCTCGTTGCTTCGTGCCCAAACACCGCAGGCAACCCCGCCACCGCCGGCGCCACCGCGTTCAGTTCAGTTTCCCAAGCCCGTCGAGAAGACATTGGCAAACGGCCTGCGGGTGATTGTCATCGAGCGCGCCGGCGCGCCGCTGGTTGCCGGTCAGTTGTTGATCAAAAACGGCGCTGAAGCCGATCCGGCCGAACTCGCCGGCCTCAGCAACATGGTGGCGGATCTGATTACGAAGGGCACCGAGAAACGCTCGGCCACGCAAATCGCGGAAGCTGTCGAAGCGCTGGGCGGCTCGCTCGACTCGTCGGCGCGTTGGGACGCCACGCGAGTTGGCGTGAATGTGATTTCGTC
>JANMVC010000064.1:0-1975 GCA_031392315.1 Pyrinomonadaceae bacterium
GGCGGCGCGTTCCTCCGCTGTTGGGCGGTGGCGCTCCCGGCGATGACGAATGTCAGAAAGAGACCGCAGACTAACAACAACAAGCGTGGACGATTCATGAATTCACTCCGAACTGTAATTTTAAATCAACGGGCGTGGCGCTGGGCATCTTACGAATTGTGAGCGGCAGGCGTAAAGGTTCCCAACACGATTCTGGACAGGATTTACGAAATTAGCGGATGGAATCGCTGAGAAGGCCAAACACAATCAGAGAAGACTTCGTTCTTACTATCCCCGTGTTTCGCCTATATCTGCGCTAGGGAACAGCTCAACCATCTGACCGCTCACACTGAGCGTTGCATCAAAAAGTCAGTTTGCGGATCGTCGCCCAACTGAAACACATGCGTTCCTACCTTAACGAAGTTCCATTTACGGTAAAACGTCTGAGCGCGCGCGTTGTGCTCCCAGACACCGAGCCAGATCGTGTCGTAACCTCCCTCTCGCGCGTCGTCTATGCAAGCCTGCATCAACGCCGCGCCAACACCACTGCCAAGGCTCTCGCGGGAAACATACAGACGCACTAACTCGATTGGTTTGTCGCCGGTCACCTGCTCGGCCACATTTCCGGAACGGAGCATGGCATAACCAACCGCGACTCCGTTGGCCTCAGCAATATGAAACGAAGAATGAGGGTCAGCCAACTCCGCTGCCTGTTGCTCCGGATTGAACGCCGCGGCGAGATAGTCAGCCATGTTTTCGGGTGAGTTCTCGTCAGCAAACGTTTCCGAGAAAGTGCGCGCGCCGAGTTCAGCCAGCAACGCAGCATCATCGTCTTGGCCGCGCCGAATAATGATATTGGGGGTAAGACTTGTTTCCGGTCTCATTAGTGGAAGTGTGACTCAGGAGCGACACCCTCAACGATAAACTTCGCGGCGGTGTCGAACGCGGTTGACGCGCACTACTCTAATCTCATCCGCAATCTCATAGATAACGCGGTAATCGCCAATGCGTATTCGCCAGTCGTTGTCGGTGCCCGCAAGTTTACGGCAGCCACTTGGACGCGGATTTTTCGCCAGTCGCCGAATCGCGGCTATCACGCGATCATGAGTGCTGGGCGAAAGTCGTCCCAGGTCTTTCTCGGCGGCGCGTTCGAGGAGGACGCGATACATGGTTATTTGCCGTTGCGTTTGGCCAGGTAATCATCGAGTGGGCGGTATTGAAGCTTCTTGCGGCGGGCCTTTTTAAGCCATGCTACGTCCTCGGAGTCTTCGGCTCGCTCCAGAAGCTCCTCATAATCCTTGATCGGCAGAATGACGGAGACAGGCTTGCCCTTTCGCGTCACGATCTCGGGTTCGCGATAAGCGGCTTTCATAATCGTTAACTTACACCTTTCTACGCCTTCGCGTAAATATCTCCACCCGCTGCCACGAACTCCTCGGCTTTTTCTTTCATGCCGACGCCCAACGCAGCTTGTTCGTCGATCTCTTTTTGCGCGGCGTATTCGCGGACATCCTGCGTGATCTTCATTGAGCAGAAGTGTGGGCCGCACATGGAACAGAAGTGCGCGAGCTTGGCGCCTTCCTGCGGGAGCGTCTCGTCGTGATACTCGCGTGCGACTTCCGGATCGAGCGACAAGTTAAACTGATCTTCCCAGCGAAACTCGAAACGCGCTTTCGATAATGCGTTGTCGCGATACTGCGCGCCGGGATGACCCTTGGCGAGATCGGCGGCGTGGGCGGCAATCTTGTAGGCGATGACGCCGTCTTTCACGTCTTTCTTGTTTGGCAGGCCGAGATGTTCTTTTGGAGTGACGTAACAAAGCATCGCGGTGCCGTACCAACCAATCATCGCCGCGCCAATGGCGGACGTAATGTGATCATAGCCGGGCGCGATGTCGGTGGTGAGCGGTCCGAGCGTGTAGAACGTCGCTTCTCTGCACCACTCGAGTTGCTTGGCCATGTTTTCCTCGATCATGTGCATGGGATCGTTGCCCGGG
>JANMVC010000102.1:0-4766 GCA_031392315.1 Pyrinomonadaceae bacterium
CTGATCGCCAGGGTGAAGGAAGTGGCGTTGGGAGGCTACGCGCATCAGGACATGCCGTTCGAGATGCTGGTAAAAGAGCTGCACCCGGATCGTTCGCTCGCGCGCAATCCGCTCTTCCAGGTGATGTTTGTGCTGCAAAGCGAATCGGTGGCGATGCAGGAACTGCCCGGCCTGACCCTGAGCCATGTTCAGGTGGAAAACGTGGTCGCTAATTTTGATTTGACGCTCGACGCGGTCGAACGCGACGGCCAACTCGAATGCCAGTTTGAGAGCAACGCCGACCTGTTTGATGAAGAGACAATCACGCGCCTGCTGGGCCACTTCGAGAATCTATTAGAAAGCATTGTAGCCAATCCGCAGCAACGCCTGTCCGCAATCTCGCTCTTGTCCGAAGCCGAGCGTCATCAGTTGCTGGTGGAATGGAACGACAATCGCAGCGACTATCCGGCCGACCGCAGCGTTCAGGAACTGTTTGAGCAGCAGGTGGCAAACGCCCCCGATGCAGTTGCCTTGATGTTTGGCGACGACCAATTGACCTATCGCGAGTTGAACGAACGCGCTAACCGGTTGGCCCATTTCTTGAGACGCAAAGGCGTCAGTGCCGAAACGCGCGTGGGCATTTGCTTTGAGCGTTCGCCCGAAATGATCGTGGCCTTGCTGGCGATCCTTAAGGCTGGCGGCGCCTACGTTCCGCTTGACCCCGCCTATCCCGAGGCGCGGCTGACGTTCATGCTTGAAGACGCCGATGTTGCGCTGCTGCTCACGCAGAAGTCGGTAGCAGGGAAGCTAGACCTGCAACGCGCCGAAATCGTCTGTCTCGACGAAATTGCGAATAACCTGGCCGATGAAACAAACGCAAATCCGCTGCCCGAAACCAACGCTGATAGCCTCGCCTACGTGATGTACACGTCAGGATCCACGGGTAAACCAAAGGGCGCGGCGGTCACGCACCGAAGTATTGTGCGGTTGGTTAAGAATACAAACTACGCGAGCCTGACGCCCGACGAGGTGTTCCTGCAGTTCTCCACTATTTCGTTTGACGCTTCGACGTTTGAGATTTGGGGCAGCCTGCTCAATGGCGCGCGGTTGGCATTGATGCCCGCGGGCCCGGCCTCGCTCGACGAATTGGGGCGGGCGCTCCAGCGATATCAGGTGACCACGCTGTGGCTGACTGCGGGGCTGTTTCATCTCATGGTGGATACACACCTCGACGACCTGAAGGGACTGAAGCAACTGCTGGCTGGTGGCGACGTTCTGTCCGTGCCGCACGTGAAGAAAGTCTTGCGGGAGCTGAAAGGCTGCCGGCTGATCAACGGTTACGGCCCAACTGAGAACACCACGTTCACGTGTTGTTTTCCGGTAACCGCCAACGGCATCAATGGCTCTGTGCCCATTGGTCACGCGATTGCCAACACCTCGGTCTACGTTCTCGATCGCCACTTGAATCCCGCGCCGGTTGGCATCCCCGGCCAACTTTACGTGGGCGGCGACGGCCTCGCGCGGGGCTACCTGAATCGGCCCGAGTTAACCGCGGACCGTTTTATCAGCGATCCGTTTAGCGGTAAGCCGGGAACTCAACTCTACAAGACCGGCGATCTGGTCCGCTATCGCGCAACCGGCGAAATTGAATTCCTCGGACGCATCGATAGCCAGGTGAAGGTGCGTGGCTACCGCATCGAGCTGGCTGAGATCGAAACCGTCTTAGGTCAACATGAATCGGTTAGCGAAGCTGTAGTGATCGCGCGCCAGGACAGTGGCGACAAACACCTCGCGGCTTTCGTCACGCCGCACGCAGGGAACACGCCTGCGGCCGACGAGCTCCGTTCGTTTCTGAGCGCGCGGCTGCCGGCCCACATGGTTCCGACAGTGTTCGTGACGGTTCAGGAGTTTCCGTTGACCGCGAATGGCAAGGTTGATCGAAACGCGTTAGCTGACATCAACGCTGCCAAGCCTGAAGCGCTCGAACAATCCGCGCCTGAAGATCACCTGGAGCGAAAGCTGTTGCGGCTGTGGCAGAAAGTTCTCGCCGTGGGCGCAATTGGAATCGACGACAACTTTTTTGAGTTGGGCGGCCACTCGCTTTTGGCAGTGAAATTGTTTGCGCAGATCGAAAAAACATTCGGCAAAAACCTGCCACTGGCTACGTTGTTTCAGGCGCCGACGATTCGTTTGCTCGCCGAGGTTTTGCGTAAAGAGGGATGGTCTGCTTCGTGGTCGTCGCTGGTCACGCTGCAGAATCGCGGCCATCGCAGACCCTTCTTTTGTGTGCATGCGGCCGGTGGCAATGTGCTCGAGTATCACGCGCTGGCGCAATTGGTGGGCGCCGATCAGCCGTTCTATGGATTTCAGGCGCAGGGCCTTGATGGCATTCAGCCGCCGCACACGACGATCAAGGACATGGCTGCCCACTACCTCAAGGAGATGCGCGAAGTGCAGCCGGAAGGTCCATATCTGCTCGGCGGGCGATCGTCAGGCGGCACGGTCGCATTCGAAATGGCTTGCCAGCTTGCGGCGAATGGAGAGCAGGTGGGACTGCTGGCGTTGCTAGACTCCTACCCGGCGGGTTACTTCAAGCTGTTGCCCGATTCAGGATCAGTCTCACAACGTTGGACGCGATTCGCCAGCCGGATCAAATCACATCGCGAAAACCTGCAGCAGTTCACTGGCCGCGATAAGCTTGGTTACCTGATCGGTAAACTGAAATACGCCCCGGCCAAAACTAAACACAAACTTTACCGCCGCGCTTACAAGCTTTTTCAACGCATCGGGCGCCCGCTGCCCAGCGTCTTGAAAAACATCGAGGAGATCAACTTCACCGCGGTCAAGGATTATGTGCCGCAAGTCTATCCGGGACGAGCGACGCTATTTGTGGCCAGCGACGATCTTACCGCCGCCAATGACGTTGAGGCCGGTTGGGAAGGGCTCGCCGCTGGCGGAATCGAGAAGGTGAGCATCTCCGGAAATCACCTGGACATCGTCAAGGAACCGCACGTCCGCGTGCTGGCCGAGAAGCTCCGCGTAGCGCTCGAAAGCGCGCAGTAGGACAGACATTCCTGTCTGTCCTGCCGAATCCACTAATATCCCTCCATTTCTGGCAAATCGGGCCTTTTAGGGGTTTCTAATCCATAGCAGGAAACGCAGTCCGCACTATTTATGAGCAATTATTTATCCCAACAATCGGCTGACGAATACGTCGGCCTGCGCCGACAAATCACCCTTAGCTACTTGCGTCCCGACAGTCCTTTGCCACTGGTGGTGAGGCCTGCGGTCCAGGATCTTAATTTGGTCAAGTGGGCTGCGGCCAACGCCGCCTTCATCGAGAACTACCTGATTCGCAACGGGGCGATACTCTTTCGCGGCTTCGGACCGTCGGAAGTAACTGAGTTTGAAGAACTGATCGAAGCGGTTTCAGGACCGTTGCTGGACTACTCGTATCGCTCGACACCGCGTTCGGTGATTAGTGGCAAGATTTATTCATCCACCGAATATCCCGCGCATCAATCGATTCCGCTGCACAATGAGAACTCCTACACGTTGAGCTGGCCATTGAAGATTTGGTTCTACTCTGTGCAGGTTGCCGAGCAGGGCGGGGAAACGCCCATTGCCGATAGCCGCAAAATCTATCGCGCCATTCCGGCGGAGATTCGCGATTGCTTCGAGCGCAAAGGCTTGATGTATGCGCGCAACTACGGCACCGGCCTCGACCTGACCTGGCAGGACGTCTTTCAAACTTCGAGCCGAGCAGTGGTGGAAAACTACTGCCGTCAGTCGCAAATCGATTTTGAATGGATCGGCGGCGATCAATTACGCACCCGGCAGCGTTGCCAGGTGTCCGAACATCATCCGGTGACCGGCGACATGGTTTGGTTTAATCAGGCGCATCTCTTCCACGTTTCCCGTTTGCCGGCGGAGGTTCGCGACTGGTTGCTGGCTGCCTTCGGCGAAGACAACCTGCCGCGCAATGTCTACTTCGCGGATGGTTCACCGATTGAATCCGCGATGCTGGATGAGATCGCGCGCGCCTGTGAATCGCAAGCCGTAGTTTTCCCCTGGCAGGCAGGCGATGTTCTGCTGCTGGACAACATGCTGGCTGCGCATGGGCGAAACCCATTTGTGGGAAAACGCAAAGTGGTGGTAGGGATGGCTGAATCGTATCAATCGAATCAAGCTCAAGCTGTGCAACAGGAAGCTGCGCGCAGCGTCTAAGCAAAAACTATGGCAACCCTGGTCCAACATCTACTCAGAATCAGCGACACCGCGCCTGTGGATCTATTCGGGCGTCAGCATTTCCTCGAGAGTTTCAATAACACGGCCCGCGCTTATCCGCGCGAGAAATGCGTTCATGAGTTGCTTGAGAAACAAGCTGAACGCAGTCCGGAAGCGATTGCCGTGGTCTCGAAGGACAAGCAGCTTACTTACGCTGAACTCAACGCTCGCGCGAATCAATTGGCCCGTTTCCTGAAGCGCTTTGGCGTCGGCCCCGACTCGCTCGTTGGCCTCTGTGTCGAGCGCTCGCCGGAAATGATTGTCGGAATTCTGGGTATTCTCAAAGCCGGCGCCGGATACGTGCCGCTCGACCCGACGTATCCCAAAGATCGCTTGACCTTCATGATGCAGGACGCGAACGTCTTCGTGCTGCTGACTCAGTCACACTTGATCGACTCGCTGCCGCAGCACAATGGCCCACGTCTCGCTCTGGACTCGGATTGGGACATCATCGCTAAGGAACGGAAAGACAATCCCATCAGCCGCGCCACTCCGGAGAA
>JANMVC010000124.1:0-3957 GCA_031392315.1 Pyrinomonadaceae bacterium
ACCGACGCCGCTTCAATTACAAACACCCCGCCAATCATCAACAGCATGAACTCCTGTTTCGTCAGCACGGCCACTGTTCCCATCGCGCCGCCGATAGCGAGACTGCCGACGTCGCCCATGAAAACTTCTGCCGGTGGCGCGTTGTACCAAAGGAAGCCAAGGCTCGCCCCCGCCATGGCCCCGCAAAAAACAGTCAGCTCCGCTGCTTCCGGTCGATGCGTCAACTCCAAATAGGTGGCCCAACGCTTGTCACTGCTGAGATACGTCAGCGCTGTCAAGGCAGTCATCGCGATGAAGGTGACGCTGATTGCCAGTCCGTCCAGACCGTCGGTCAAATTCACCGCGTTGGAAAATCCCATCAGCACTATGACGATGAAAAACAAATAAAGAATCGGGCCGATAAAACTGATGCCGACGGGGTTGGCCGTGTCCTTCAAAAATGGAATGCTGACGTTCCACGAATAGTCGCTCGCGAAATACTTGGTCAGGAAAAACAGCACCAGCCAAACACCGATCGCGATCACCAACTGCCCGAGCAGCTTTTGCTTGCCAGTCAGTCCCAGGCTGCGGCGCTTGGCCATTTTCAAATAGTCGTCAGCAAAACCGATCGCGCCAAATGCGATCGTGGCAATCACCACGGTCCAAACATAAACGCTCGATAACCGCGCCCACAGCAACGTGGAAATGATCACCGACGCGACAATCAACACCCCACCCATCGTCGGCGTGCCTCGCTTCGCCATGTGGGCCTGCGGCCCTTCCTCGCGAATCTGCTGGCCGACGTTCCAGCGGCGCAGCCTTTCGATCAGTTTGCCGCCGAAGAGAAGTGACAGCAGCAGCGCGGTGATCGAGGCGTAGGCCGTCCGAAACGTCACATACTGGAAGACGTTGAGCGCCTTGACGAGATACCATTCCTTGTCCTTGAAATGGTTGAAAATCAGTTCGTAAAAAACGTAATAGATCATTCGCTGCTGTCCGTCTCCAGACGTCCGACAAACTTCAGTTTGTCGTAAGTCACCCAACTATCAACACTGCGTCGACCACCGACTTGCCAACCATCGACAAACTTAAGTTTGTCGGACATTGGCCAAAGGAAAACGCTCGCGGAGCGCCTTGACGATCTTATCGGTTGCCACGCCGCGCGATCCTTTTACTAAAACCAGATCGCCTTCTCGAATCTCATCAACAATCCGGCGCGCGGCATCGTCGGAACTTTCAAAGAAAATGGATTCTGCCAACCCGGCTTCATTTGCCCCGGCGACCATTTCCGCAGCCAAACCGCGAACTCCCCAAAGCTGGTCAATCCCTGCGCGGGCGATCTCCCGCCCAGCTTCGCGGTGAAGCGCCGCCTCTTCGGGGCCGAGCTCCAGCATCTCTCCCGCAATCACAATCCGCCGCTTCAGATTCGTTTTCGCTTCCGCAATCGTGCGGACCATGTTCAGCAGCGAACGCGGATTTGAGTTGTAAGAATCGTCCACCACTCTGAACCCAGCCGCGAAATCCAAAACCTCGCCGCGCATCCGCGGTGGCCTGGCGTTACTGAGCGCTGCGGCAATTTGCTCCGGCTGAATCTCCAGGCAGGTGGCCACTGCTGCCGCCGCCAGCGCGTTCATCAAGTTGTGACGCCCACTCATCGGCAGCATCGCATTCGCTTCGCCGAGCGTTGTGTGCAAACGAAACTTGATCTGCCCGAGATGGCTGGTATCGATTTCCCTGGCCACAACATCAGCGGGGTTGTCGATGCCAAAGGTAACCACGCGACCGCGATGCCGGTTGCGCATTCCGATTACCCACTTGTCGTCTGCATTCAACACCGCAATGCCATTTGGTTTCAGTCCTTCAATCAATTCGGCCTTGGCAGCAACTATGTTTTCAATCGACCCGAGGTGTTCGAGATGCACCGGAGCAATCATCAGCTCCACGCCGATGTCCGGCGGCGTGATCCTGGTCAAGCGCTGGATTTCATGAGTCGGCGACGACATCCCCATTTCCAGCACCGCGATATCAAACTGATCAGCCGTGCGGCCCTCGGTCACCATTCGCAAAACTGAAAGCGGCAGGCCCAAACCGTTGTTGTAGTTTCGCTCGCTCTTAAGAACTCGGCGTCCGTTGCTGCTCAACACGTGGGCAGTCAGTTCCTTCGCCGTCGTTTTGCCGGCGCTGCCTGTGATAGCGACGACCGGTTTCCCCCAGGCTTCATAAACGCGATGGGCCAGGGCCTGCAGCGCCGCGATGACGTCTTCGACTAAAAGCAGCCGCTGCTTCAAAGCAGCCAGGGCAGGATCGCTGTTCACCCGGGCAGCGCGGGCAACTGCGGCAATCGCTCCCTTGCCAAGTGCGTCCTCTATATATTCATGAGCGTCGGCGAAGGTGCCGTTGAAACCGGCGCGGGCATAGTCTTCCTGGGACAGCGCAAAAAAGAGTTCGCCCTTTTTAACCGATCTCGAATCGATGGAAAACTCGCTTATTTCTTTGTCAAACAACTCAGCGCTTACCGCCTCAGCGTCAGCGCCCATGAGAATCGAAGCTGCTCTTACATTCACGTTATGCCAACCTCTTGCTCCGGCCGTAGCCAGCCTTTACGGTCTCGAAAATCTTTGGAGTCTGCTGACGATTCTCCCGCGACTGGATACTCAGCAGGAAAAGAGGCACCTGGTTCGGGAGAGAATGTTGTCGGTTCTTCGCTTGATTGAACCTTGTGCAAGTGTCGGTTGACGCGGAGGCGTTTCCGGCATGCTGTCACCCTCTGCTTCAGACCATTACCAAAGATCGCGCTGCTCGGCATTCGATGGGGGATCATCTCGATTGCTCCGTTGATGTAACGCAAACTGTTAGTTTGCGTTTCCTTCTGTTGGCTTACAGAAAAGTTAAGCGGCAAACCGCAAACTGACAGTTTGCGTTACATTCAGTTCAGCCTGCCAAAATCCACATAGATCATTTGTCCGGGTTTCAACTCGGCCCCGACCGCGGGCGTTTGCCTCACGACCCGGCCTTCACCGTGCGCCTCCAACTGCAAACCCAATTGCGCGCAGGCGCGCGCTACATCGCGCACGCTCCGACCGCGCAGATCTGGCATCAAGATCGCTTTGTTCGTCGCCATGGCATAAACAATTTCACCGCCGCGGCTATCGCGCGCAGACGCTTTCGGCATCGTGGCCGCACGTGTCTCCTCGACGCGTGTTACCTCGTCGCGTGCCTTCGAAACCTCTTCCGGAGTTCTTGTCTCGGTGGCGATCAGCTCGATGGGCGCTTTGAAATCCGTGTCTGGCATCACACCCATCTCCGGCAAAATTCGTTCAGCGATCTCGCGAAAGATTGGCGCCGCCACATCGCCGCCGTGATAAGCGCCTGACGGCTCGTCAACCACGACCACGATCACTACCGCCGGATTGTTAACCGGAGCGAACCCAACAAATGAGGCGACGTGTTTCGTGGTTGAATAGGTTTTGGTAACCGGATCGATCTTCTGCGCCGTACCCGTCTTGCCCGCTGCCGTATAGCCGTCCAGTTGGGCCTTCTTTGCGGTCCCGTTCAGCGTTACGCCCTCGAGCATTCCTCGCAACGCGCTGGCAGTCTCACTGCTAATCACCGGCCGCCGCTCCGGAGTCGATCTATAGGTGGTCGAGCCGGCTGCGTTTCTGATTTCGCGCACCAGGTGCGGAGCGACGCGCACTCCGTCATTCGCCAAAGCTCCGAAGGCGCCCGCCATCTGGAGCGGGGTCACACCGATCTCCTGGCCGATAGCAATCGAACCGATTGACGAAGGCTGCCAACGCGAAACTGGCCGCAGCAGCCCGGCCGTTTCGCCGGGCAGTTCAACTCCTGTTCGCGAACCAAACCCAAAACTCTTGATGTATTCGTACATCGTCTGATCACCAACGCGAATGCCGAGTTTGATCGCGGCCACATCGCTGGCAAAATCAAGCAATGTGGCCGCGATCAAACTCGTGATGTATT
>JANMVC010000145.1:0-2496 GCA_031392315.1 Pyrinomonadaceae bacterium
GATCTCGTCTTCGCGCATGATCAGCAGCTCTTCGCCATCGATCTTGATTTCCGAGCTGGCATACTTGCCAAACAGAATGCGGTCGCCGGTTTTCACATCCAGCGGCTGACGCGTGCCGTCTTCTTTATACTTCCCTGCTCCGGCAGCAATCACTTCGCCTTCCTGCGGCTTCTCTTTGGCGCTGTCCGGAATGATGATTCCGCCGCGCACCTGTTCGCCTTCTTCAATACGCTTCACGATCACGCGGTCATGTAGTGGTGTGATATTCGTCTTCATATCTGGTTCTTTTCCTTATCGGTCGGCAGTCTACCGTCTGCGGTCAGCTTTGCTAACAGACTACTTGGTGAACGTATGACGCCCTGGTTTTCTTAGTTGTTGAGCTGTGGATTTCAGGTGGTCTGGGAGATTCCAGAAGAGCTGAGAGCGGAGTAAGCTGGACTCGGTTCGATACCCACCCTACGCGACCGGTCCCTATATGTCAAATGCAGGATATATTTTGCATCTGGGCCGCAGGTGAATCTGGCCATTCAAATTAACACCGCACTTCAGTGCGGTGACCAGCCCGAGTCCCACGACGTAACCGTTTTAACGGTTTCGCTCTGGTAAACCGTTAAAACGGTTCGGCGATTCATGATCGATTCCATGCACCTGGCTGAAGCCAGGTGTGAATGCGACGCTCCGCAGGACCATCACCTTGAGGATGCTTGATTCGACTCATCCGGTCTTACTGCCGGATTCATACTGCACATGAAAGAATTTTGCCCGCCCCCAGGGTTCTTCCTGCCGCCAATTTCCCACTTCTGTTGCGAATTTCGCTAGCCCCCGAAGTGGCACCCACGTTGCACATCTGCCCGTCGCTATCAAAACAACCGCGTGGCACGGACGTGTCGCCCGTGAGCAAATAAGACAGAACCGGAGAAACATTCATGAAGAAATATATGACATTGCTAGTCGCCAGCGTGCTCGTGTTCGCCAGCGTTTCACTGCCAGTCGCCGCCAAACAAGGTGACACCCAAACATCCACATTCGAGAAGGTCAGAATCAAGATTGCCAAACTCGGAGTCGGTGAGAAGGCGAAAGCGACTGTCTTTCTCAAAGACGGATCAAAGAAGAAGGGCTACATAGCGCAAGCCGGCGACGACGACTTCGTGCTGCGCGATCGCAATACAGATACGCCCACCACGATCCGTTACTTAGACGTGACGAAGGTTGACAGCAACCGTGGCCACTCCACCGCTCGCAACCTCGGCATCGGGATCGCCGTCGGCGTCGGCGCGGTCCTGGCGGTCGTAGGCCTGCTCATCGCCAACCTCGACGACTAAGACAAAAGTCAAAAACAATCCACTAAGCGTCACGAAACATCACTAACCAGCGGTTCGTGTTTGTTAGTGTGATTTCGTGGATCGCTTGTGCGACCAAACGCGCGATGCGCTTTGTTGGAACGGGAGCGGTAGCGACCGAGTGGAGATGAAGTCAGTACCGCGAGCGGTAGCGACCGGGTAAGCGCTGTATCCATAGGCGCCGCGGAACCTACCGCGGCTCGCCGTCAAGAACGGTCCACGAAATATCACGAAGCAGCACGAAGAAGAGATCCGTCTTGTTCGTGTTATTTCGCGGATCGATTTCTGGTTGCACGCCGCGACTTGTCAGAACCACCTGCGTCAGCGGGTGGGCCATTAACGCCAACGGCGTTCGCTAACTCCAGCCCAGGGTTGCGCGCCGCGCGCTACCCTGGGAACACCAGCCACCCACAAGACTTTGAACCCTGAAAGGGTTCCAGAACAACTCCCTCGTTGCGGTTCACCATCTCCATCCGCCGAGTAAAAAGCCTCAGCGTTGCAGTTCCCAATCTCGACAGTTCCGCCAAAAACCCTCACGCGCCGAGTTCCCCATCTCCACTCGCCGAGTAAAAAGCCTCATCGTTGCGGTTCCCCATCTCCATCCGCCGAGTAAAAAGCCTCATCGTTGCAGTTCCCCATCTGCATCGTTCCACGAAAAAGCCGCAACGATGCAGCTCCTCAGGTGCATCGTCGCGGCCCCGAGCTCCACCATCGAGGAGCTCAAGCTCAACATTTCCCACACTTACGGCGTGGGCGGCTGCGTTTTTGGCTTACTCGCCCGCTGGAACCGTTCCCCAAGCTGGTCGGCGAGGGGCTTGAGGCCCGGCGTCGTCTTGGCGGCCGTCTTTATGTACTGATAGGTCTGGGTCGCCGCCTGCACGTTCGCGAGCGCGAATTTTCGCCGGAGGAAATTTCCGCGCTCATCCTCCGCAAACTCAAATCCGACGCCGAGCGCGCCCTCGGCCACACGATCGACCGCGCCGTCATCACCGTCCCCGCGTACTTCAACGACGCCCAGCGCGCCGCCACAAAATCCGCGGGCGAACTCGCCGGCTTCACCGTCGAGCGCATCCTCAACGAACCCACCGCCGCCGCGCTCGCCTACGGCCTCGACAAACTCCGCGACCGCTCGAAAATCGCCGTGTACGACTTCGGC
>JANMVC010000187.1:0-4242 GCA_031392315.1 Pyrinomonadaceae bacterium
CCGCAACATCGCGGCGACGACGCAGTCGCTGGGTATAAAGCCGCTCCGACGGATGACCCGAGCCGCGGGCCTTCGCCGCCCGGCGGTCTATTACGTAGTCAACCACCGCGCTTAGATCAAACTCTTCGCCGTCCAGCTCATTCGTCACGCGCGTCAGATCTTCAGGCTTCATCAGTTGAAACTGATGACGGATAGACGAAATCACACCACGGTGCCGTTCGCGCGTCTCATCGACAAAAGCGCGGTCGCCGTGCTTCACCCGCTTTTCCACCACGCGGCACCAGCCCAAACGGTGATCCGTCAGCTCGCGGTCCCACTCGTCGTAGTTGTAAGCCACCTCGCCTTCTTCCATCATCTGTTCAGGCAGGTCGGCTTCGGTCCAGGCTTCGGCGCCCGCGAGTTCATCGGGTTCGCCCTCCTGATCGGGATCGTTCCAGGAGTTGAACAGCTCGCGCACGTCGCGTCGCTGCTTGGTCTTCTCGGGTGGTTGTCGCTGGAAGGTTTCAGTTTGAATGGCGTTCTCTGATTCACTCTCCGAAGCCTCCCGTTGGGTTTCCAGTTCCTGAATCGACTCATCGTTTGGCGTAATGTTATGGAATAACGCGTAGACGCGGCTGGTCGCCATCAGGCTGTCAGCGACAGTTGCCGAAGGATTCGATAGATACTCCACGACGACTGTTTCGAGTTCGGAAACAATCTGACCGTAATATTGCCGCGCGTCGGCAGTGGCGCCGCCGAGCAGCGAAATCTGGAAGAGCAACTCAAAGGGCAGCATGTTCGCCGGCAGCTCCAGCACGGACGGCCGGCCGCGCCACAGGTGTTCGCGAATCAAATCGAGATCGCGAGCGAGGCCGCGATACGCGTGCCGCAGGCGGCGATCGATGCGGCAGTTTTCCAGTGTGCCGAAAATGCGGCGCGCAAGCGGTGGCTGGGGAAACAAATGCAGCGCGCGCCGATAGTCGACGTCCTGTCCGACAAAGTTCAGTTTGTCGCTCTGTATCGACGAGCCCTCCCTAACAGTCGGCCTAGTGCCCCGATCGGTATCGCTCGCGTTTGTAATGACCATTTCGTCGGGTAATGAAAAGGCGGCCAGCGCATCAGCGTTTTCCTCGGCGTAAGTTTCAGCGAGCGTCGCGTAAGCCGCCTGCAACGCGGGCGTTCCCTGCTCATAAGTTCCAAACTCGATCTGTCCCGCGGCGTGTGCTGCCAACACCTTGTAGAGCCGGAAGTCGAGCTGGTCATCGCCAAATTCAGCCACCGCGGATGGCAGATGAATGGTCCGTCCATCGCCAATGCGAGTCTCCGACGGCACAGCCGATAACGAACTAATCTCAACTTCGCTGCCGGTCAAGCCCTCGACATAAAGCTGAAGCAGGTGGCGCACGTCGTCGAGCGCGACTCCGCTGCCGCCGGCGCGCAATGCGTCGTAACTGCCGCGCGTCTCCAGAGCGAAATAGCTGCGCCGGGCCCGCGCGTCTTTGTTGGCCAGCGCTAATCCCTGCCGCCCCCACTCTTCAAACTGCGCGATGTCGACAGCGCGCAATGCCGTGGCGCTCGAACGAAAGCAAGCCAGCGCGGATTCGCCATCAACTGCGGCGATTTCCTTTGTCAGTCCGATTACACGCCGCGCGAGTTCGGTTCGATGCTTGTGATCCACGTCGCTGGCCAGTGCATGCACAAACCTCGGGCTGCTGCGAACGAAGGCAATCAAGCTCGCATTGCCGTGCTGGGCCACTGCCCACAGCAGCTCAATCCAATCGTCGAAAACTTCCGGCAGTGTCTTTAGAATCTCGCCGCCAGTGATCAGCACTTGCAATGCGGACCCGCCGCCGCGTTCGAGAAATCGGGTTGTCTCTTTGAGCAGGCGCAGCGCGTCTGTCGCTTTGAGATTTGCAAGGGCGACCGGCAGAGCCGCCCATGCGTCTGCGGCAATTCCGCCGGCGCGAGCGGCAAATTCAGTCGCCAGTTCGACGCCGCTTTGTCTGATTTCTAGTTCCTTGAAACGATTAAGACTTACGATCACAGCCGGGGTGTGACTGAGAAAATCGGCGCTGTGCCTGGCCGAGCGCCGCGCAATCTCGGCAGCAACGTCCAAAACGCTTCGCAGCATTTCGTCGTCATTGACTGTCTTGGCCAGCGACGCAGCCTCGTTGAGTGTGCCGATTGCAATGGGCACTGACAGAGTGATCTGCCTCGCGCAAAGTTGAAAAAGCGAGGGCAGTACAGCTTCGGGAAGGGCTTTCAGTTCACTGACACCTTCGCCGAAAAAACTTACCGCAGTTTCGACATCGCTCATCGCAATCCGGCGGCCCAGCTCGCCCCACGAACGTAGTTCGCCCGCTGGCAAAACCTCCGAAGCGGCGGGTGCGGCGCGAAGAAATTCAATCCCGGCGCGCAAGGAGATTGCGGCAATCGCAGCGCTCGTTTCCAACGCCGCCGCCGACTGTTCGAGCGGTAAACCTGCCAGCTTGCTAGTTAACCTAAGAAAGGATTGCCGCTCGGCGCTGTGGGGTTCTGGCAGTGTTTCGTCTCGCATAGGAGGTTCAGCAGGTATGAACGACTCGAGCCTTATCTGGACGATCAGCAAACGGTCCACTAATTACACTAAGAAACACTAAATATTCTTCGTGAATTTTCGTGTTAATTCGTGGATCGGCTCTCCATTGGCTATCAGCCTGCTCACCGAATTCATACGAACTGACTAGATCACTGTCGTCACGATCTCGCGGATGCTGCGTTGCAGTTCGCGATCGTCGGTGATGGGTGCGCACATGGCGGTTTCGGCAGCGGTGACTGGCGGAATGCCGAGCGCGATCAGTTGCGCGGCGTAAATCAGCAAGCGCGTGGAGACGCCTTCTTCCAATCCATGCCCGCGGAGGTTGCGCACCTTCTGCCCGATGAGTACTAGATCGCGCGCCGTGCTTTCGTCTACCCCGCCCTCGCGCACCACGATCTCCGTCTCAAGTTCCGGCGGCGGGTAATCAAAATCAATCGCCACGAACCGTTGCCGCGTCGACTGCTTCATGTCCTTGAGAATTGACTGATAGCCCGGATTGTAGGAAACGACGAGCATAAAATCCGCGGGGGCCTCGAGAATGGTGCCGCGCTTTTCGATAGGCAGACGCCGGCGGTGATCGGTTAACGGATGAATGATGACGACCGTGTCTTTGCGTGCTTCGACAATTTCATCGAGATAGCAAATGGCGCCATGGCGCACGGCCGCGGTTAGTGGCCCATCGTGCCAAACCGTTTCCTCGCCTTCGAGTAGAAATCGTCCCACGAGATCAGTCGAGGACAAGTCTTCATGACAAGCCACGGTAATTAACGGACGCTCGAGCCGCCAGGCCATATGTTCGACAAAACGGGTCTTGCCGCAGCCGGTGGGGCCTTTGAGAATGACAGGTAGCCGAGCAGTATGGGCCGCCTCGAACAGATTGATTTCGCCATCAACCGGCAAATAGTAGGGCTCGTCAACGACGCGAAATTCTTCGATTGGTGATTCTGGCATGGTGAGCGTCCAGAATAACACCCGTGAGAAACGCCAGCAAACGAGCCGTCAAGTTGGGTGTTCTTGACTATTTACCATTTACTATTCACGATTCACCTACGATGAAATTAGCAGTAGCAATGAGCGGTGGCGTGGATTCTTCGGCCGCGGCGGCAATACTCAAGGAGCAAGGCCACGAACTGGTCGGCTTCACGATGCAGCTCTGGAACCAACGCCGCGGCATCAGCGTGGACGAAAATGGCGATCCGCTACCGTCGCGTTGCTGCTCGCTCGACGATGTTTACGACGCCCGTCGCGTTGCCGAAGAACTCGGCTTTCCTTTTTACGTGCTCAATCTCGAACGCGAGTTTGAACGCGATGTGGTGCAGCCGTTTGTCGCCAGTTATCTCAGCGGCGAAACGCCGATTCCGTGTGTCTCGTGCAACAGCCGTCTGAAATTCGCCTCGCTCGACAAACTTGCCGAAACCCTGGGCTGCGACAAAGTTGCTACCGGACATTACGCGCGAGTTGAATTCGACAAAGCTGCGAATCGCTACCGGCTGTTTCGCGGTCGCAATCTCGATAAAGACCAGTCTTACTTTCTCTGGGAACTGACTCAGGAGCAACTTTCGCGCGCAATGTTTCCCTTGGGAGAAATGTCGAAGCCGGAAGTGCGCGAGGTGGCGCGGGCCAGCAGCCTGGCCGTAGCGGAGAAGAAAGAGTCGCAGGAAATTTGCTTCGTGCCTGACGGCGAC
>JANMVC010000212.1:0-8669 GCA_031392315.1 Pyrinomonadaceae bacterium
ACGACGGAAGAGTTTTAAGGCAATTGCAGTGTTCCTCGCTTTTGCAATGGCCCAGGTATATATCCAGATGAGTTTTGCCGAGCCCGCTTCTTCCGCGGCGGCAAACGCGCTGCCGCAGCAGTTTATTGCCAGACTCTCAACGTCGGGTGGCCCAATTACCGTCAACGGTCTTAGCGCAGCGAGCGGAGCGAGCTTGCTTACCGGCGCCACCATTGAAACGCCGGCGGCGGTTAGCGCGACGATTGACCTGGGCGCGCTCGGCACCGTCGAGCTGGGACCCGGATCGTCCATCCAACTTGATTTTGCTGACGACGGCAATGTACGCGTCAAAGTGCTCAAGGGCTGCGTAAAGATCAACAAGAATGGCCCGGGCGAGGCTGAGGCATACACTGCTGAAGGCGCATCCGAGAAAACCAGCAGCAACCGTAAGGGAATGGGATTCTGCTTTGCCAATGGCGCCTTAAGTCCTCAAGGCTCCTCGGCTGTAGGCGGAGCGGGTGGTGGTGGTGGCGGCGGCCTTGGTGCCGGAGCGACGGCGGCAATTGTCATCGCCGCAGTAGCGGTGCCGATTTCTCTCGTAGCTGCATTTCGAGGCGGCCGGAATCCGAGCCCGAGCGCTCCCTAGTTAGCATCGCAAGTTAAATATTAGACGGGCGTGTCCTCAGGGACACGCCCTTTCATTTGCTCGATAATCCAACACCAGCCCACGGTTTCGTTCCTGTCTTTGCTGATTTTGACCATCACACCGCAGCGATTCGTTTCTCACCCGGCCGTCCGTATCTTAGGGGTTACCCTGGCCATCGCCCTCTGCGTCTGGACCATCAAAGGCGCCGCAACGATAGGCCTCTCCCGACTTTTCGCCAGATATGCAGTTGGGTTAACAAATCCGGCGGCGGGCCGGCGAACTGTTGAACTAACCCCGAATGATCCCGAGTCTCATCTGGCCAACGCGGAAGTCTTAACCGTCGCGGGCCAGCCGGATGAGTCAGCCCGCGAACTCGAGCAGGCGATAGCGCTCAGGCCGTCTGATTATTCGCTGTGGTTAAGCTTGGGGTTAATCCGCGATCAGGCCGGCGAACCAACCGGAGCCCTTGCGGCATTTGATGAGTCTGTTAGGCGAGCGCCTTTTTATGCACAGCCGCGTTGGCTGCGCGGGAATCTGCGGCTGCGAATCGGGCGATATGGTGATGCGTTCGACGATCTGAATCGGGCAGCGCGAAGTGACCCTGAGCTTATCCCTAATCTCATTGATCTCGCCTGGACAGTCTCGAAGTCTGATCCAAAGCTGACGGAACAACTCGCGCAGGTAGACACGGACAAAATGCGAATTGCCTTCGCCAGGCTTTTGGCCAGACAGGGCAAGGCGACTGAGACGCTAGCCCAGGTCCGACTTGTTGAAGGGCTTTCCAGCGATATTCGACGTGAACTCGTCGAGCAACTGCTCGCTAAGAACGCCTTCAAGGAAGCCTTTGAAATCTGGAATGGCGGGCAACCAGGGGAAGCAACGGCACTTATCCATGACGGCGGGTTCGAGGCGCCTTTGAGTTTTGATCGGGTCGGTTTTGAATGGCGAGTGCCGCGCTCGTTGCCGGCGGTGGGGTTGGCCGTGGATTCGAACAAGGCACACAGCGGCTCGAAGAGTTTAAGATTAGAGTTTAACGGCGTGTCCAGCACGGAGCCGCCGTTCGTATCCCAGTTGATCATGATCGAAGCTTCTGCGCGCTACAGAGTTTCCTTTGCCGCCCGATCTCAGGAACTCGTCTCAGGTAGCCTGCCCCTGGTGGTGGTTAAGGATGCCGCCGGCGAGAAAAAGCTGCTGGGCGTTTCGACACCGCTGTCCAAAGGAACCACTGATTGGCAGATTTCAAGTTTTGAGTTTGACGTTCCCGTCGCCACGCAGGCTGTTTTCGTAGGAATCCAGCGCGAAAGCTGCGCGACGTCGCCGTGTCCGGCGTTCGGAACGATCTGGTTGGACAGTTTTTCCCTGGAACGCTTGAAGTAGATCGAATCGCACCGCCTGTGTCCGCAAGCGAAGCATTACTAATGAAGATCGCAGACTCCAAACTACCAAGGCTCAGACTAACGTCCGCTTGAATGAAGAAAGTTGACCGCCTTGGATGGGCGGCAGGTTTCTCCTTCAAGTCGTATGGCGTGCGAATTGGGATTCGCTCGAACCAGCCTGGCTTGCTCGATCGAATTCACTCGCACCTTCCGCACAATCGGGAACAAATTTCGTCCCTGGTTGTGGACCGCGTCTATTCGATTCTGGCCGGAGGCGAAGGCTCGCGCGCCAACCTGCGACGATTTAGTCTGCTCTATGGCAATCATGTTCAGCTTGCACGTTCCCTTGATCTCGATGAAGTTCTTGAAAGGTTCGAAGCGGACCTGCGCCTTTTTGTCGCCGAGATGGCGCGGCACCGGGTGTTTGTTCACGCCGGCGTGGTGGGTTGGAAAGGGAAGGCGATTGTCATTCCCGGCCGCAGTTATAGCGGGAAGTCAACCTTGGTAGCTGAATTGGTTCGGGCCGGCGCCACTTACTATTCCGACGAATATGCAGTGTTTGATTCGCGTGGCCGGGTGCATCCGTTTGAGAAGCCGTTGGAGATGCGTGAGGAAGGCGAGTATGCGCAAACCAAGGTTTCGGTTGCATCGCTCGGTGGTCAGTCCGGAACAAAACCCCTGCCGGTAGGTCTTGTCTTGATGACGCAGTTTAAGAGCGGAGTGCGCTGGCGACCGCGAAAGCTTACTGCCGGCAAGGGCGTTTTGGAACTCCTCTTCAACACTGTGTCCGCGCGGCGAAATCCCGAGCGAGCCATGGCTACTCTGCAGCGCGTCGCCACACACGCCGCGATACTCAAGGGCGCCAGGGGTAACGCAAAGGAACTGGTCCAGGCGATGCTGGCGAAACTGGAAGACAGCCAGGAATCGGTTTCATGAACACGAAAGCACATCTTCGGAAGGGTAGCTTGGTGGCTCAGGCGCTCGCTGGTGCGTGGCGCACTTCCGATCCGCCTGAGCTCGAGATTTCACGGATGGAGTTAGACGAAGTCTCCCCACTCCTTTATGGCTCGGGGGCCGCGGCGCTGGGCTGGCGTCGGCTCAGTAAGACGAAACTTCGAGATCTACCTTCCGCTGAACTATTGCATCAGGCCTACCGGCTGCTGGCTTTGCAATCTGAGATTCATGAAGAAAAGATCGAAAGAGTGTTTCGCGCGCTGCGCGAACCAGGGATTGAGGCGGTGCTGGCAAAGGGTTGGGCCGCGGCCGGTCTGTATCCGGAACGGACCTTGCGGCCATACGGCGACATTGATATCTGCGTTCGCCCCGAGCAGTACAACCTGGCCGAGGAAATTCTGAGTGCCTCGGAGTTGGCGGATTGTCGGATAGACCTGCATCAGCACTTTTCTGAAATCGACGACCGCAGCATTGAGGATCTCTTTGCACGCTCGCGATTCGTGCCCTTGGGCGCCGAGCGCATTCGCATCCTTGGCCCGGAAGATCACCTGGCGCTTTTGTCGGTTCATCTTTTAAAGCATGGCGCCTGGCGGCCGCTGTGGCTCTGCGATATTGGGGCCGCCATCGAATCCCTACCGCCGGCTTTCGATTGGGATATCTGTCTGGGGCGAAACGAAAAGCGATCGGGCTGGATTATTTCCGCCATCGGACTTGCCCACCAACTTCTCCGGGCTGACGTCGCATCGTTACCAGATTCTGCCAAAGCCAGAGAACTGCCCGTTTGGTTAGTTGAAAACGTCCTCAAGCAATGGGCCAACCCTTTCGCCATTGACCAGCCGCCAATGCGCCATCCGATTCCCATGGCGGCCCAGTGGAAGAGTCCGCGCGGCCTGGCCAGAGCGTTGCGCGAGCGTTGGCCGGATCCAATTCTGGCGACGGTCAGCGTTAACGGACGTTTCAACAATCTCCCTCGCTGGCCTTATCAGGTTGCTAACTGCATGTCGCGGATCGTGCGGCTGGTGAGCCACCCCGGCGGTGCGACTCGATAGCTGCTCATGAGTGAAGATCCGTTAATACTAAGTTTGGAAACTGCAACGCTCGGCGGCAGTGTGTGGCTGGGACGCGGCAGACTGCAACTAGCAGCGCGGCGTGGCGATCCGCTTGTTTCGCAATCAAGCAGTCTGTTGGCGGACATTGACCACTGTCTGCAAGTGGCCGGCGTTTCAGTAGCCGAGATCGATCTGTTTGCTTGTGCTTCCGGGCCAGGCAGTTTCACCGGACTACGCATTGGGATCGCAACCTTAAAAGCGCTGGCCGCCACTTTGGACCGACCTTGTGTCGGCATTCCTACCCTGCGTGCCGTGGCCCATTCGGCTGGCCCGTCGGCGGCCACAGTCGCGCTTCTGCCGGCAGGACGTGGCGAAGTGTTTGCGCAGTTGTTTTCCGTGTCATCCGTTTCACGTGAAGAGATCGTCAAGCCCGTTGACACGCCCGCACACATTCCTCCAGAGCAGTTGATTGAAAAATACGGCGGCTTATCCGAGATTAGGTGGGTTGGCAGCGGCGCGCAATTGCAGCGCGGGATCATCGAGAACGCGGCATTGGCCCGCGACTTTGAGTTCGCAGACTTCTCCAGCCATGCGGGAGACACACGTGGATGGATGATTGCTGAGCACCCAGAAAATCTTGCAGCCAACGTTGCCGCGCTGGCATTACAAAGCTCCAGGGAAGGAATCACACAGCGGGCAGATCAGCTACACGCCATTTACGTCAGGCCCTCCGACGCTGAACTGGCAAAATAATCACGTATGATTGAACCAGCTTTTGTTGCAGTTGCGGATGATGTCTCCATCGCTCGGATGAACGAACACGATCTGCTCGAAGTGGTCGAAATTGAAGAGAGCTCGGGCTTGAGCCGTTGGGGCTGGGCGGCGTATTACTCGGAATTGCAAGGTCGTCACCGCGATCTGATGTTCGTGGCCAGAATTACCAATCCCGAACGCCGGCGCGGAGTGAGCGCGTTGGCCGGGTATATCGTGGCCAGACTGGGCGCAGACGAGCTCCACATTAACAACGTCGCCGTCCGGGATGAATATCGGCGGCGAGGTATCGGCCAGCGCTTGTTGAGCAAGATTATGGAACAGGGGCGCCGCCAGGGCACTGCCAGGGCTTTTTTGGAGTTGCGGGCTGGAAACCGCGCAGCCCTTGCACTTTATGAGAAGTGTGGCTTTGAGATAACTGCGCGACGAAAAAACTACTATTCTGATCCGGTGGAGGACGCTCAGGTAATGACCATCAGGCTCCTGGAAGCGCTTGATCCCTTGGAGTAATTGGGCTAACATTTTTTCGTGCCCATACATTCCCGGGAGGTTTTACCGATCACCTCCTCAAATCAATCTCGTCCCGTCTAATCGTCTGAAAGGAGACCTGCACAAAATGGAGATTACAACCGCGGATGTGCTTAAGGAAGAGCTGATGAATCGAGACCCTGAGTTTCGGGAACTCGCCAGGGAACACACTCGATATGAACAACGACTTAGCGAATTATCAGCTCTTACCTACCCGAGTGACGAAGAACAACTGGAAGAGGTTACGCTCAAGAAAAAGAAATTAGCTCTGAAGGATCAAATGTATTCGATCATGACGCAACACCAAAAAGGTGAAAGCGTGAGTCATTAAAATTAGTCGGTCATAGGTTTTCCGTAATGGGTTTAGTTGTGGGGGACGTGGAGCGCTTCACGTCCCCTTTCTTGCAGTACCAGTTTAATAAGGAGCAGCCATAGCACGCGAAGGAATTCTATACGTAGCGGTGCCCGCGGCGCTGGCGATTGCTCTGCTGGCTCTGGGGTTTTGGCCCGTCGCGATTGTGCTTGCCGCAGTCGCCGCCTTCATGGCTTTCTTCTTTCGCGATCCCAAAAGGCTCACGCCCACAGATCCAAATTTGGTGGTATCGCCAGCCGATGGTCGCGTCACGCGCGTTAAGCAGATCGAAGACGACTCCGCAAGTTCAGCAACTCTGGTTAGTATTTTCTTGTCGCCGCTTGATGTGCATATCAACCGCGCTCCGATCGCGGGTCAAATCACCAGTGTCTCATACACCAAAGGCAAGTTTCTCGTGGCTATGGATGAGCGGGCTAGTTTGGTGAACGAACAGAATGCTCTCACGATCGAGGGTGAGAAAGTGACGGTCGTGTGTAAACAGATTGCCGGAATCCTGGCCCGCCGAATTATTTGCTGGAAACGCGCAGGCGAACGAGTGGCGCTGGGCGAACGCTTTGGACTGATCAAGTTTAGCTCACGCACTGACGTTCTGATGCCCGCAAATGTCGAAGTATTGGTTAAGGAAGGCGATCGAGTGCAAGGCGGAACGACTATCATCGGGAGAATCAGATGATCGACGACTCCCAAAGTGCAGTTGAAGTCGAGCCCAAAAACCCCGAACGTCGCGGGCTGCGCAAGGGCGTTTACCTGGTCCCGTCGGTATTTACGGCGGCAAATATTGGCATGGGTTTCTACGCGGTGATGGCCGCCGCGCGCGGTTTTCAGTTTGTTGGCACCGGGGTGGACGAGGATTTACTGCGGGCTGCGGCGTACCTCGATAACGCGGCCAAGGCGATTGGCTGGGCGCTTTTGTTTGACATGCTTGACGGCCGCATCGCCCGCATGACCAAAACCACTACCGAGATCGGAGTGCAGCTTGATTCCATCGCTGATGTCGTCACCTTTGGACTGGCGCCGGCTGTGCTCGCGTACGTGTGGGGCTATGGCGCTACGCTTAGGGAGGGCAGCGATCTTCACAGCCTCGCCTGGTTCTTGTCGTTTATGTACTTGATGTGCGGCGCCTTCCGACTGGCGCGCTTTAACGTGCAGGCTTCGCGGCCACGGATTCTGGCCGCAGGCACCATCAAGATGGACAAGAAGAGTTTTGTCGGCTTACCGATTCCGGTGGCGGGCGGTTTGATCGCCGCGATTATCCATTTTGCTCCCGTCCCATTGATCTCTTACGGACGTGCGCGCGGCGAAATCTATTCGTTCCTCTTGATGACCCTGGTAGGACTGCTGGGTGTCCTGATGGTCAGCACGCTCAGATTCTCAAGTTTCAAAACTGTAGGCACTCGCAGCCGCAGCATGCGCACTATAATCCTCGCCGTCGGCGTGGGTATGCTGATCTTCCTCTACTCTCGTTATGTCCTGCTGGCGATCGTCATCGGTTACATACTCAACGGATTGCTGTCGCGGGTTGTGGGGATCTTCCGCAACCGGCCAGTTGAGGATGGCGGAACTGATGCCGAAGCCAATCCTCTCTAGCCACTAGTCCAAAACCGTGAAATTTCCGATTGCAGGTCACTCCTGCTTTTTGGGTTGGGGTTCCTGAGGTTGACGGAATGCCAGCAGTCCGTGTTCGGATGTGAGTAACACCGTATCGACCACAGCAATCGACGAGGCCGAAGTTGTGATCTCTTCGCCCACTGGAAGCGAATTTACCTGCCGCCCATTTCTCAGCTCAAGCACCACGCCGATGACACTCGAAAGCGGAGTGAAGAGAGCGCCATTCCCAATGATCAGCGGCTGCGAAGAGATGCGTCCGGGAAGCTGCTTTTTCCAGAGCCGGGTTCCGGTAATGGAAAACTTGTAAACAAAATTGTCGAGCGACGCTACCAGCAACTCCTCGCCGTCCCGCACCACGGCTTCCACTCCGGCACCTGTGCGCTTGCGCCAAAGCAGTTTTCCCGTCTGCACATTCACGGCGTAGACGTATGCATCGCCGGAACCGAAATAAACTATCCCGCGTCCATTTGCCACTGGACCGCGCACTCGTCCCCTGGTCTTGTAGCGCCAAAGCAGCTTTCCCGAACTCGCGTCCAGGGCGAGCAGGTTGCCATCTTCACTCCCGACGTAAACCCGGCCGTCGGAAACTACTGGCTGCCCGTTGAAAGCAGCGCCGTAATCGTAAGTCCAATCGAGCTTCCCGCTCTTGCTGTCGATTGAGTAGACCTTGCCATCGTCGCTGCTGGCAAAGAGTTTTCCGTCGTTAAGCGTCAAGGAACCTCGAATCGGCCGGGCCAGGGTGCGCATCCATTGCGTCACGCCAGCTTCGCGTCCCAGCGCGCGCAGGGCGCCGGTGGCGCGGCGGGCACCCGTTTCGGGTTTGCCGGTTTCGGACGCGACGTAGACTCCGCGATCGTCGGCAGCGGGCGAAGCCGACAGCTCGCCACCCATCTCCGATTTCCAGTTTAGTTGACCATTACCGGCCTTTAGCGAGACGATCGTCCCGCCTGCCAGTGGAAGATAGATTCGATCCTTGTCGACCGCGGGTGTTAGGTTGAGCGTAAGGTTGGAATTGTAACGCCAGGCAACTGTCAGCGGCTGTGACAGATCAAGGGAGCGGTTGACGCTGGGTTTAGTCTCGGCCTCGATTTGCGCGAGACTCGGGCATGAGCCAACCGCCAGCAACAGCGTAAACGTCAATAAGGCCAACCGCGCGAACAATCGCGGAACTAACCGCCAAGAGAAACACGCTCCACTCTCACACAGCATCAGTATCCGTTCCTTGGCCATTCTTGAGTTATGCAAATCCAAAAGTATAATCCAAAGTTCGCTAGTTTGAACTCGACCATGTAGGACGCACGAAGCGTCGCGAGAGGTGCCTTTTCTTTGACCAGAGACACGCAGCACGAAACCGTCATAGTACTTGACTTTGGATCGCAATACAC
>JANMVC010000358.1:0-10562 GCA_031392315.1 Pyrinomonadaceae bacterium
GTCGGTGGTGGTGCTCGACGATGGGCCAATTGGCGGCGGCATGACAGGAAGAACAACCGCGCACCTCGTCACGGCCCTCGACGATCGTTATTTCGAACTGGAACGTCTGCACGGTGAGGACGGCGCGCGACTGGCCGCCGAAAGCCACTCCGCTGCTATCAATGCAATTGAAGCAATCGTGCAGCAGGAAAAGATCAGGTGTGAGTTTGAAAGGCTCGACGGTTACTTATTTGTGCCGCCGCGAGAGTCGAAAACGATTCTCGATCAGGAGTTGGCAGCTGTCCACAAAGCGGGACTGACAGCCATTGAGAAAGTTGAGCGCGTTCCCTGGGATTCCTACGACACGGGTGCAGCTTTACGTTTCCCGAATCAAGCACAGTTTCATCCGTTGAAATATCTTGCCGGGCTCGCGAAAGCCATCGAACAAAATGGCGGCCGCATCTACACGCAGACACATGTGACCGAGATCGAAGGGGGCAAGCAAGCTCGCATTGATACCAGCAGCGGCGGAGTGGTTACGGCCGGCGCGGTGGTAGTCGCCACCAACACGCCGATTAACGATCTGCTCGCGATTCACACCAAGCAAGCGCCTTATCAATCCTATGTCATCGGCGCGCGCGTGCCGGTCGGTTCAGTGACGCGCGGGCTCTATTGGGACACGCCCGATCCTTATCACTATCTGCGGATAGAGACAGTCGGCAAAGGCGACGAAGCTTACGACCTCTTGATTGTCGGCGGCGAGGATCACAAAACCGGCCAGGAAGACGACGCCAACAAACGCTTCGGCGCTCTCGAACGTTGGACGCGACACCGCTTTCCGATGGTTGAGGGGATTGAGTATCGCTGGTCAGGCGAGGTGATGGAGCCGGTGGACGGCCTCGCGTTTATTGGCCGTAATCCGATGGATAAGAACAACGTCTTCATCGCTACGGGTGATTCGGGAAACGGCATGACGCACGGCACGATCGCCGGCCTGCTCTTATGCGATTTGATCATGGGACGACGGAATCCGTGGGAGTCGCTTTACGATCCATCCCGCATCACCCTGCGCTCGTTGCCGGATTTTCTGAAGGAGAATCTGAACGTCGCCCGGCAATATGCTGACGTGATTGTTGGGGGCGATGTGGAGTCGGCCGATGAAATCAAGCCTGGCTCGGGAGCGGTGCTCGCGCGCGGGCTACACAAAGTGGCTGTCTATAAGGATCCGAAAGGTGAGGTTCAAGAGCGCTCGGCAGTCTGCCCGCACCTTGGCTGCATCGTCAACTGGAATACGATGGAAAACACTTGGGACTGTCCCTGCCACGGCTCGCGGTTCGACGCGATGGGCAAGGTCTTCCAGGGGCCAGCCAACAGTGACTTAGCTGAAGGGTAACCAAGGTAGAGACTCAGGTCTTAGTTCAAAAGAAGGCGATCCACGAAATCACACTAACAAACACGAAATGCCTTCGTGAAAATTAGTGTATTTCGTGGATCGCCTTCTGCTTACTGCTTTGACTTCTGCCTTCTACCAACTGCTCCTGCCGGCCGTCCTAAGCAGCGGCCATGTCGGCTTCGCTGATGTCGAAGTTGGCGGAAACTTTCTGCACGTCGTCGTGATCTTCGAGCACTTCCATTAGCTTCAACATCTGTTTCGCTTCGCTGCCTTCGAGTTTCTTGTATTCCTTCGCCACCATCTCAACCTCGGCCACTTGCGGTTCGATTCCCGCTTTCTTAACTGCCTCAAGCACAGCATCGAAGTCGGCTGGTGAGGTGATCACTTCGAAATTGTCTTCGTCGTCGCGCAAGTCTTCCGCGCCTGCGTCAGTGACAATTTCAAACAGCTCGTCTTCCGACTTGGCTGATTTCGGCACCACGATGTAACCCTTCTTCTCAAACATCCAGGCGACCGCGCCGGCAGCGGCGAGGTTGCCGCCGTTCTTGGAAAACGCGTGACGAATCTCAGCGACCGTGCGGTTGCGATTGTCCGTCATCGACTCAATCAGCAGCGCGACACCGCCTGGCCCATAACCCTCGTAGGTGATCTCTTCGTAGTTAACACCATCTTCTTCACCCGTGCCTTTGCGAACCGCGCGTTCAATTGTTTCATTCGGCATGTTGCCGGCTTTGGCGTCGAGGATCGCTTTGCGCAGGCGGGCGTTGCCGTCAGGATCGCCGCCGCCGGAGCGCGCGGCCACAGTTATTTCCTTGATGAACTTGGTAAAGAGTTTGCCGCGCTTGGCATCGAGCGCGCCCTTTTTGTGCTTGATACTATGCCATTTTGAATGTCCGGACATTTAGCTAACGGTCCCTTATGCGAGATATTCGGCTGTAGTTTGCAGGCTCCGCAATATATCACAAGATACGCCCGACCACATCCGCGACTGTTCAGTTTGCCGACCCGAGTACAACCTATTCAGACCCCTTGTGTAGCGCTACGTCGACAAGCTTTTCAGTGTGCCAAGCTTCCCGCCGCGCACGCTAACAGTTTTTAGCTTTGAGCTGTGCCCAGCGACGATTTCAATTGCACTGCGCGAAACTGAAAACTCAGACGCCAACGTTCGCACCAGCTCCTCATTGGCCGCGCCGTCTACCGGCGGCGCAGCGATTCGCACTCGCAACGCACCATCGTGCTCGCCGACAATTTCGCTGCGTGAAGCTCGCGGCACAACCCGCACCTTGAATATCAACGCTCCATCTTTCTCTTGATAGATAATCATCAAGTCTTGTCAGTAGCGGGAGCGCTGCTGACACCAGCTACGCGAAGAAAACCGTACGCATGCCGCGCAGCAATGTTCCGGCAACCGCCGCTTGAAACAACCACACGATGAGAAAAGCGACGATCGGGGAGATGTCGAACATGCCGACTGTCGGCACGAGGCGCCGCAAGGGACCAAGCAGCGGCTCGGTTGCGTTTACGGTGAGGCGCATCAGGCGATTCGAGTAGCTTACTCTGCCCCACGAAAAAATTATCCGGATGAAGATCAGGAGTGAATAGAAACTGAGCAGGCCGTAGAGAACATAACCAATCGCCGGCACGAAGGCCTGCGCCACCAAACTCAACACCACACCGGCGAGCGTGTTGGCGATGCTCGTCACCAGCTGCAAAGCAAACCATCCCAGCAACACCGTCAGCAGAATCGTCACCAGCGGCGCAAACTTTGGATCAACTCCAGCGCTCGCGATGGCCCGGCGCACCGGCCCAATCAGCGGGTCGGTGAGACGACGAATCGTCCGCGATGTCCAGCTAAACGGATTGAGGTCGACTTGGTTAGCGATCATCCGCAACACCAGCACGACAATGATGCCGACAATCGCCGCAATGATTGCCCAATTCACAAACCAATAAATTCGTTCGAGAATGATCATGATTTCTATCCACAGATACCGCCGATTCCGCAGATTACACTGGATCGGGTCGGAAGCACACCAGCGGCGCAAAGAAAACCGATCCACTAAATTACACGAATTAACACGAAATCATTTTTGGTGTCGTTTCGTGTCGTTTAGTGGATCGTGGCCTTAACCTGCGTTGTGGTGCTGTCTCTAACCGCGCTCACCAAAGATGGCAGTCCCGACCCGGATCATCGTCGCGCCTTCTTCAATCGCAATTTCAAAGTCGTGGCTCATGCCCATCGACAACTCACCCTCGCTGCCACCAAAGCGTCCCTCTTTTTGAAATTGATCGCGCAGCTCCCGGAGTGTTTTAAAAAACGGACGGCTGTCTTCAGCGTTTTCAAAGTAGGGCGGCAAAGTCATCAACCCAATCAGTCGCAGCCGCTCGCACTCAGCCACTGCGTCGAGCAGCGGCTTTAGTTCGCCAGGATCGATTCCTGTCTTGCTCTCCTCGCCGCCGAGATTAATCTGCACCAGCACCGGCAGTTCATCGCGTCCTGCTGAGATGCACAGGCGGTCCAGCCGCTGGGCCAACGAAACCGAATCAAGCGAATGCAGCACATCGAACAAATTGACCGCCCGCCGCGCCTTGTTTTCCTGCAAGTGTCCCACGAGATGCCAACGCGCCGCCTTCCGCCCGACTTCCAATATCTTCGCTTCAGCCTCCTGCACACGGTTCTCACCCAAATCAGCAAGACCTAATTCGATTGCGGCTGTAAGCGTCTCGGCTGGATGAGTTTTGCTGATGGCGATCAGCGTAATTTCGTCAGGGGCACGTTGAGAACGCGACGCTGCCGATTCAATTCTCTGGCGAACGGCGCTGAGACGAGAACGCAGGGCTTCTTGAAGATCACTCATGGATAGTTGTGACTGAAAAATAACTCGCCAACTACAGGCCCGCCCGCTACCGCAGGCGGTTCTGACAGGAGCATCACCGCCGCCGGCCACCTTACCAGATCGTTGGCGGCGCGCGCATCTGGCGCGTGATCCGCGAGCGCGGGTAATTTGCCGCGGGTTAGTTCGGGTCCTCGTTTGACACGCTCTGAGGCCATTCGCATAATGAAGCTACCGCATGCGGATGTGGCGGAACTGGCAGACGCGCAGGTCTCAGAAGCCTGTGATGGTGACATCGTGGAGGTTCAAGTCCTCTCATCCGCACCATTTCAAAAAACTGAAAGCGAGCCCTTCAAACGAGGGGCTCGCTTTTGTTCAGGAATCGATTCCCTCTATCGGTTCTTTTCAAGCCAGGCTATGTCACCCTGATCCTTATCGCGATCTGCGGCCATTTTGTTCTGAAGTAAATCCGCCCTTGACAGAACATTTATCTCAAGATCATCAATCAAGACCTTAACCTTATTTCTCCAGGCATTGTCGAACTCAACTCCGTCAATCCCGGTCATGAGATCTATCCGGCAGGGCTCGACACCGATTTGCACGATCACGTCGGGGGCAGTGAAATCTTTTTCTGACAGGTTTGAGAGGGGCGCGCCGAATTTCTGCAAGGCTTGGATTATCTTCCGAGCGTTGCTCGGGTCATTCCGCACCCAAATATCAATATCGCCCGTCGCGCGGGGATAACCATGAGTGGCCAGGGCGTAGGCTCCCACGACAATGAATTCAACCTCTTCGCTTTTTAAGTACGACAAGATGTCTCTGAAGTCTGGGTTCAGCATTCAAGTTTTCCTTAAAGGCCCACGCATTGAGAGCTAACTGCCACATCATATCGAGCAGTTGCTGAGGCGACTTGCCCTTAAGATCCTCACGGACGTCGGGTTGGTCTAACGAAGATTTTCTAACCTGTAAGCGCCGCATTAACCCCCCCTTTCCGTTTCTCATATTCTACGTCAGAAGCGGCGGTGCTGGCCGGAAATAATCGGGTTTCACCAAACGGCATCAAGCCTTCGTTCTGGGACACACCATGCTCTGCTGCGCCAGACTTTGAAAACTAATTAACCGCCTGCGATGCGTTCTCCGTGCTCAACTCGCGTCCATCGGACACGGTAAGTTCCTGCTCATCGAAGAGATTGGAGTCCACCAGAGTTTGCACCCAGTATTGCCCAGCCGTCGGGAACGTGACATTCACAAAGAAGCTGATGTTGTCGGCGAAACCGCCCGGCGTGATCTCGAAGCTGGTGGGCTGCGAGACAACCACCGGATGCTGGCGGTCAGGCGTCAGAATGCGAACTTCGGAAAGGTGCGTGCCCTCGCCGCGCCAATGATTGACTACGGCAAACTTAATCAACGACACGGGTAATTGCTGGACCATGATGTTTTGAAAAACCCCCATGAATGAAAGTTTGTTGCCCACCTCCAGCCGCACGTCGTCGCAGAACATTGTGTAAAGCAATTCTAATTTCGAATCTTTGTTCATCGCCTCAGCCATTTGATCTCCCATGGTATTCATTCTTCAAGAAGTCCGCCCGCTCATTAGAATTCATTCTACGCCCTCCCTGACGGTCGGGCCACTGCCCCATTTCTGGTCGGGCCACTGCCCCGTTTCTGGTCGGCCACTGCCCCGTTTTGGTCTGGCTACTGTCGCGGTTTCAGTTACGCGAGCATTTTCTTAAACGCGGCTTCATCTACTACTGCTACGCCAAGTGCATTGGCTTTTTCAAGTTTGGATCCCGCTTCAGCGCCGGCCACGACGTAATCCGTTTTCTTACTCACTGACGAGCTGACCCTGCCTCCGCCCGATTCGATAGCCGCGCGGGCCTCATCGCGATTGAAGCTTTCCAGCGTGCCAGTCAGCACAAATTGTTTGCCGGCGAATCGATCATCGGTGGCGCCGCTGGCCTTTTGACTCGTAGTCGTAACTCCCGCCGCTGCCAGCCGCCGGCATAGTTCAATGTTGCCTTCATCGCGAAACCAATCGTGAACGCTCTCAGCGACGGTCAAGCCGATTTCCGGAATGTCGTCCAACTCTTCGACGCTAGCCTGGCTTAACTTATCGAGCGAACCAAAATGGCGAGCGAGTGTCGTCGCCGTGCGATCGCCAACATGACGGAGACCGAGCGCGTAAACCAGGTTCGCCAGATCGCGCGACTTGCTCGCTTCAATTTGTGCCATCAGATTTGCCGCCGACTTCTTTGCCATGCGTTCGAGCGTGGCGATGTCTTCGAGAGTCAGACTGTAAAGATCACCCGCGTCGCGCACCTTGCCGCTGTCGACAAACTGATCGACCAACGATTCACCAAGCCCCTCAATCCGCATGGCCCGGCGCGACGCGAAGTGAAGCAGGCGGCCTTTGAGTTGCGCCGGACAGTCGGCCGCGACGCAACGCGACACCACCTCGCCATCCAGCCGCGAAATCTCGCCGCCGCAGACCGGACACTTCTTCGGCATGCGAAACGGCTTCTCTTCCCCGGTGCGTTTCGACTCAATCACGCTCAACACTTTTGGAATGACGTCGCCACCCTTTTCAATCAACACCCAGTCGCCGATTCGGATACCGAGCCGCTTCACCTCGTCTGGATTGTGCAGTGTCGCTCGCGCAACAGTTGTGCCCGCCAGGCTGACCGGTTCCAGGTTTGCCACCGGCGTCAACGCTCCGGTCCGGCCCACCTGCACGTCGATTGAAAGAACCCTCGTCGTGGCCTGCCGCGCCGCATACTTGTAAGCGATGGCCCAGCGCGGTGCTTTGTTTGTCGTGCCGAAGTCGTCCTGGAGCGCGGTGGAGTTTACCTTGACGACCAGACCGTCGATTTCATAATCCAGATCGTCGCGCTCGGCTTCCATCGCCTGGGCAAATTCGATTACTTCCTCGATCGACGCGCACAGCTTGCGATTGGGGTTAACTCGCAGACCCGCCTCCTCAATCCAATTGAGCGCTTCCCAATGGGTAGCGAAAGGCTTCCGGTCGCCGGCGCTCAAGTCATACGCAAACAGGTCGAGTTTGCGCTTGGCCACGCTTCTTGAATCGAGCTGCCTGATAGTTCCAGCAGCGGCGTTGCGCGGGTTGGCAAAGCGAGACTCGCCTTGTTCCTCGCGCTCTGCGTTGGTCTTTTCAAACACTTTACGTGGAATGAAAGCCTCGCCTCGAATCTCGATCTCATCGCCGATTGGTTTTTTGGTTCGTAGTTTCAGGGGAACGCTGCGGATGGTGCGCGCGTTTTGAGTCACCTCTTCGCCGATGCGTCCGTCGCCGCGCGTGACCCCGCGGACGAGGATTTGGTTCGCATAGTGAAGCGACAGAGACAGTCCGTCTATCTTTAGCTCGGCAACGTATTCAAGGTTGCGCCCGTCGGCGAGCTTCTGACAACGCACGTCAAATGCGCGGAGCTCATCGATGTTGTAGCTGTTGTCGAGCGAAAGCATCGGGCGCCGATGGACCACTTCGGCAAAGCCTTCCGCGGGGCGTCCGCCCACGCGCTGCGTCGGGGTATCTGGGGTTACCAGTTCCGGATGTTCGAGCTCGATCGCTTTGAGCTTTTCCAGCAAAGCGTCGTAGTCCCTATCCGAGACTTCGGGACGATCGTGGACATAGTAGAGTTCTTCATGGCGCCGAATCTCTTCGCGCAGCTTCTCAATTTCCTGTCCGACTGACTTGGCTTTGCCCAACCTAAAGTCTCAACTTATGGGAATGTCCGACAAACTTCAGTTTGTCGTTGCTTGCACAAAATCGCTACGCGACAAACTGAAGTTTGTCCGACAGAAAACTTAACTCTGCGAAACCGTGGGCCGTTCCCTGGTGCCGCTGACTTTGGTGATGCCGCTCGTCTTCGTTTTCGTTTCGCCCAGCTTGTGAATCACGCGCCCGATGAATTTTATACTCTGCAAAAAATCGTCGACGCGGATGTTTTCGTCGGGACCGTGCGGATTCGACCCGGCGTAGCTGACGCCGAAAGACGCCACCGGCGTGCACGGCGAAGAAGCACCGCAAACCGCCCCCACCGGCCCGCTTGAGGGATCCATTGGATAAACCAGCGGCGACACGCCATAAATGTCCGCCGCCGACCCGATCACCGCCCGCGCTACCGCCGAACTCGCAGAAGACTTCGCCAGCGGAGCGCTGCCCAGTTCAACAATCTCGATATCTTTGAACCCCCGCACGTCGAGATGCTCGCGGAGAAGTTTGGTTACCAGTTCGGGAGTCAGATCCGGCACCAAACGAAAATCAAGGCGTGCCATAGCCGTACTCGGCAACACAGTCTTAGCGCCCGCCTCGGTGTGCCCTGTGCGAATGCCGCAGATCGTACAAGTCGGGCCGAAGATATGCTCCTTCACCAGCGCCGCGCCTTTCATGGAACGGACCCAGCCGCCGATGTGAAACTCGCGTTTCAATCCGGCTTCATCCAGTTCAATCGCCTTGAGCGCTTCACGATCTTCGTCGCTAACCGGTGCGATGTTTGACGAGAACCCGTCAATCGTGATCACGCCCTTGGGAGACGTGATAGTCGACAGCGCCTGCACCAAACGCCACGCCGGATTGGGCACAATCGCGCCCCACTTTGAATGCAAATCCGCGCGCGCGCCGTGGGTCCGCAACTCCAAAAACTGAATGCCCTTGAAACCGAGACTGATTACCGGTCGCTCCTTCGTGTCTTTGTAGCCCTCATCCCAGATACAGCCTTGCGCCGCCAACATCTCAGGATTTTCGGCAGCGAAACGATACAGACTCGTGCTCCCCAAACCATCTTCACCCTCTACAAAAAATCGCAAAGTTACCGGCAGCTTGCCAAAGGTCTTCTGATACGCTTCGACTGCCGCCAGACGCGCGACGAGGTCGCCTTTACTATTCGCCGCGCCGCGCGCGTAAAGTTTGCCGTCGACGATCGTGGCCGCAAACGGCCCGACCGACCATTCGCTCAAGTGACCCACCGGCTGCACGTCGTAATGTCCGTAGACAACGTAGCTCTGGCTGCCGGCGCCGCATTCGCCATAGAAAACAGGAAACCCATTGCCCATGCGAAACGCGCGCGTGCCCATCCCGACGCGTTGCATCATCTGCTCGACAGTCTCGGCAATCGCCGCCATGCCGGTGCCGCGCGCGGCGACGGATGGCATGCGGCAGAGCGTTTGCAGCCTTTCGGTGAAGCTGCGCGCGTGGCGGTCCACATATCGATCGAAACGAACGAAGGTCATCGTGGCTAATCCTGGGCCGATTCTGATTTCTTTGTCTCGAATAGGAGATAGCGCGGCGCGGTTGGCGAGCGTTCGAAGCCCGCGGCGACCAGTCCCTCCGCAAACGCCTCTTGAAATTCACTTCTCACCCGCAACTGCTCCGCTCGAGCCATCGCGGGATCGTCCTTGACCAATTTTGTCCATTCGGACGGAATAACTATTTCAACTGCCGGCGCGGCTGTCATGGTCGGTGGCGACGACGAGGAACCCTGGGGAGCCAACGCCACGACGCGCGCCGAACCCAGCCGCCACTCGGCAAAGAGGCGATCGCTATCTATGCCTCTCGGTTCATCACTCCTCAGCGCCGGGCTCGCTGAGTAGTCGGTGCCGTAAAAATTCTCGGCATAGCTGCTCACAGTCACGCCGAGCCGATTGAGATTGAAATGCGCGTTGCGAGCCTGCATCGGGTCCCAGGTCCACTTGATCAGGCTCCTGCCTTCGGCCAGCGCCCGTTCTCTTTGGCTCCACTTCAAACGCGCGCCCACGCCCTTGTTCTGATAATCCACCGCCACCGCCATCATGTGGGAATAGCCAAAGATTTCATTGCCCCGCACGGCGGCCAGATGATGGACAAATCCCACCAGCCGTTCGGATTCGTGATTGCCGGACACAAAAGCACCCAGCGTCCAACCGCCGGCCTGACGCGAAACGATCAGGTGGCGCTGCGGCGAAACCTCGAGGTCCGGAAGGCCAAACACTTCGCGCTGCAAACGGATGCAGGCGTCCAATTCTTTAAGCGAAACGCATTCGCGGATCTTGAAGTCTTCCATTTCTAATCACGAGGAGGGACGCTGAACGGATGCGCCAGCACTCAGCCCCTTGGATGTCCGATCGGAATTTGAATGGTTGTGCGCAACCCTGGCTCTCGATTCTGAAGATCCACGCTGCCTGAGACGACTCCGAGCAAACGCTTGCCGATGATGATTCCCAGTTCGTTGAGGTCTGTCCTTCCCGTCTGCGCCATGTCTTCCGGATCGAAGACCTTCGAAACGTCCTCAACGGGCTCGCCTTCGTCGTCAATTTGAATTCGCAGCGCAGGGCCGGGCAGGGTCTCAGCATGAATCCGGACA
>JANMVC010000415.1:0-3663 GCA_031392315.1 Pyrinomonadaceae bacterium
ACAGCGATGGCAAAGTTTACGTGCTGATCGTCGATGATTTTGAAGGTTACATCAATCCAGCTGACGAGTGTTTCGAGACAGTTAGACTCGATGAGTTGAAAATTCCCAAACTTCCGGAGTTTTGCTTTAAATACAATCTCAAAGAGTTGTGCACTGCCGCCAAAGCCAGTTTCCTTGAGCATCTGATTTGCGAAAGACGGTGCGAGTCGTTGTTCTATCTTGACCCTGACATCCTAATCACCGGATCGCTTGATCAGCTTTACGAAAGCCTTGGCAACCACGACATCATTCTCACTCCCCATCTGGATACAGACTATCCCGACGACGGTCTGATGCCAGATGACGCTCACATTCTCCGGGCCGGACAATTTAACCTGGGCTTCATCGGCATCAACTCCAGCGCCAACGCGCGCGCGTTCTTGAGCTGGTGGAAGTCGAAACTGTATGAGCATTGCGTGATAGACGTGCGCAACGGTTACTTCGTCGATCAAAAATTTATCGATTTTGTACCGTTCTTCTTTGGGAGGGTGCTGATCGAAAAAGACACCGGCTACAACGTTGCTTATTGGAACCTGCACAGCCGTCGGCTGACTCAAACGAACGGGAGCTGGGGTTGTAACGAAGGCCCGCTGTATTTTTTTCACTTTAGCGGTTATGACCCGAGAATCTCTTCTATCTCGAATCACATTCCTGACCGGCGGGCACGCTTTCGCTTAGCGAAGGGCAGCGATTTGAGAACTTTGTTTGCGATCTACAAAAAGCTCTTGCGCGCAAATGGCTATGCGCAGGCGATCTCATGGCCGTACACTTTCGATTGCTTCAATACCGGAGTGCGCATACCTAATTACCTGCGAACTCACTACCGCAGTCTTCCCGCGGAGAAACGGGCGGCCGCTCCCTTCTCGTCTCGAGAACTGGAAGAACTAGCTCACGGCGATTCGCGATTGATGGCAGAAGCCGAGCTTACCGATGCGGCACGGCTGGAAGCGATTGACGACTCGCGCGCGTGGCGTTGGGTATTTCGCTACGGCCGTTTCAAGCACCGCTTTATCCAGCCGATTTTTGATCTGTTTCACCGTCCAGTGAGAAAGAGGGCGAAATCAAATTAACAGCCCGGCCTTGCTTCATTGTTAATCCCTTTCTCGAGTAGCCGGACGACGCCAAGCCTCTTTGCTTCCGAAGAAGCGTTCTATTAGCACGTCGTAGTTGTCTGCTTCATGGCAAGGTATTTTCAGAAACTCCGGCAGATCTTCCCGCACGACGGCATGAAGTCTGGCGCGTCCTCCGCTACTACTCAGGAATTCAGTGGAAAAACCAGCTGACTCAAATGCCTGTTGAACTGCCGCGATGTTCGGTCCAAACCAATTGCTATGATCGTTGTTAAGTTCATCGAATCGGTAGAATCTCCACAATGGAATATCTTTGTTATGCTCACTCAATCCTTCGTCGCTGATATGTGTTTCGATAAACACCTCGTTGGTGGCGACGCGGCGAATATTGTCGATAGCGAGCATTGGATAGCGCAAGTGATAAAGCACCCCGGAGAAAAGTACGGTATCAAAGTAGCCGAGCACTTCTGGATTCAAATCGTAAACCGAGCCAAGCCTGAAGTGGGTTCTCGTTGCGCCGACGGCATCACGCAACTGATGGTGTCCCCAGTCCAAACCATTCAAAGGAGTAAGACCGATTACTTCCGCAGCCCCCCGCCGTTCACATTCGAGGCTCATACATCCATTGGCCGAGCCAAGATCCAGAACGCGTCTACCTGATAAATCAGCAGGCAAATGCATCAGGTCACAGATATCTGAAATAGGATTGATGCCGGGTGTAAAAATGCCGTCGAAGACTTCCCACTGCTGATACCAGTTAATGCCTTTGAAGAATGCTTCCGGATCGAAGCCCTGCGGAGCTATGGGCGGCATTACTCTTACCCTCTTGTGCGTTTGTGGCGGCTCAGGCTTCCTGAGAAAACTATGGAAAGCGTTCCTGAAGCCATTTGGAGTTAGACGCATAACTATGACGCGAATGATGACCCGAGAATTAATTTAAGTTCAGCGTCCTGGCGAGAATGAAAGGCGTGTCCGCTTATCGGGCTAGCATTGCGATCCCGATGAAGGCAAATAGCACTCTATACCTGCGTTGCATCCATATCGCGGTCTCGAATCCCAGCCCCCGTCGCAGCGCTTGCAAAGACCATACAACATGCAAGAGCCACACGAAAACGCTCCCCAGCAACAGCCTCGGAAGGATACCCAGCGCCGCTAAGGTGAAGAGGATCGCATAAGCGGCAGTAAAGAAGATTAGGCTCGCGAGAAACGTGCGCCGACAGCCGAACACTACTGCGCTAGTGGGAATCTCGTTGAGGAGATCCCCCTCGTAGTCGCGTACCTCTTGATTGAGATGTCCAGCAGCAAAAACAAACCCAAAGAAGAGGCTAAGCAAGACACCCCTTGCGTCAAGGGCGTGACTTAAGGAGTAACCGAGCAAGAAGTGGAGAGCGCCTCCGATCAGGTGATTGAGCGACGCCGCGATTGGGGTGGTCTTGCCGAAACTCGGCGAACACGAGTAAAGCAGGCTGAGGGTTGCGATTCCGGCGCCAAGCAGTACAGCTCTCGTGCCAACGACAGCGAAGGTGGCGTTCGCGAAGATCAGTAGGGCCACCGCTACGAGCCCGACGTGACGACGGTTGATGCCCTCTCGATCTAAGACAAATGTTACTCGCCGCGGATCACGAGTATCGCTAACATGACCGGCCCAGTCGTTCAAGACAAAGACGTGCGCCGTCAATGCGAGGCTGCCAAGAATTAATAGAACCGGCAGAATCACGCCGTGTCTTCCAGGACTGAAGCCGCCGAGCAGAATACCCAAAACCGGAGAGGCTTGCAGCGCGAGGATCTCCAGCGCGCGCGTAGACACAAAGTGGTGCGCGCCCCGTGCGTAATAGCGAATAGACAATTGAGAAGCCATAGAGCTGATTAGTTACGATTTCCCGTTTCGACTCCAGCCGCTTCGTAGAGTCGAAGCCATAGTGCGTAACCAAAATCCTCTGACCAGTAATATCGCTTTACGGTAGCGCTCAGATCGTTGTGGTAGAGCATGGGCGGCGAGCGACGAAGCAAGGCAAAGTCGTCGCTGCCAAGACGCACCAGCAGATTGCGAATCGCCAGTTGCACGTTCGCGTCCTGAGGCAAGACGCTCGTTTGCACGAGCAGGCGCACCGCCTCGCTCCATATCTCCTGCCCCGGAGCGGGAACCCCCAATCGCTCCGCCGGCAGTGGAATTACGCAACCAAGCTGCCGCAATTCGGCGCTGCGAAGATAAGGGACCAGCGGCGCTTGGGCGTAGTAAATCCAGTGACCGCTATCTCCCGAGCGTTGAATCGCAGTGCAAAGGTTCTGCGCGGCCGGCTGGTCAAGTTCGCGCAACATTAAATAGACGTGCATCTGAATAACGATGTCTGCCGGATTCGGATCGGTTCCCGGGTCGAGACACTGGTATTCCTTTTGTGGAGCGAGCCACGTGCGGAACAACCCCCTCGCGTCACGATAACGAGATAATTCTTGCAGCATGCGTTGCGCTCGGGGGTCGCCAGCGCCATGAGCGGCAATTCTCCAGGCTAAAGCAGTGTCGTCGGCGTCAGGAGTAATGACACATCCTAGCGTG
>JANMVC010000483.1:0-2330 GCA_031392315.1 Pyrinomonadaceae bacterium
GAATGGCGACTCGCTTGTGTTCAATTTTTCCAGCCCGGATCGGGGCAGTAGCCCGTCCAACCAGGATCGGGGCGGTGGCCCGACCGTTAGGGAGGGCGTATACGATGCCGACCACACAGCAACCGCCCCCATGATCATCAACGCTGCCGGCCCCTGGATCGACGACCTGCTGCGCAACACCGTCTCCAACTCACCGCGCCTGATCGGCGGCACCAAAGGCAGTCACATTATCGTCGCCCCATTCCCCGGCGCTCCGGCCAGCGCGCTCTACGTTGAAGCCGAAACCGACCAGCGTCCTTTCTTCATCATCCCCTGGAACGGCCATTACCTCATTGGCACAACTGACCTTCCCTACACTGGCGATCTCGATCAGGTCGAGATTGAAGCCGACGAGATCGACTATCTCCTCCGCGAAACTAACCGGGTGATTCCCGGCGCGAAGCTCGGACGTCAGGAAATTCTCTACACCTATTCAGGCGTGCGTCCGTTGCCTTTCACTGGAGAGACCGACGCGGCTGGCATCACGCGCCGCCACTTTACTCGCCCACACCCAAGCCTCTCGAATCTCTTCTCAATTGTAGGCGGCAAGCTCACGACCTATCGCAGCCTGGCCGAGGAAACAGTGGATCTGATTTTCAGGAAGCTGGGACCAGCCCGAGAGCGCGCGCATCTGGCGCGCAGCGAGCGCGGTTCACTCAAAAGCACAACCGCTCAAGTGCCGCTACCCGGCGCCGCCACGCCCGACTTCAAAGCTTTCAGCAGAGACTTCCAACAGCGCGGCGGTCTGTCGGAGTTGACCTGTGATCACCTACTGCGAACTTACGGCACGCATGCGACTGAGGTTATGAAACTTGTGGCAGACGAACCGGTGTTAGCCGAAGTGTTCGACGCTGAAACCGGCACCATCGCCGCCGAAGTTGTCTTCGCTTTTCGTCATGAATTTGCCCAGACGCTGGCTGACTGTCTGCTGCGCCGGACGATGGTTGGCTTAAATTCGACCCGTGGCTTGGAAGTCGTCGAGGCCGCCGCAAAGATCGCGCAGGCTTACCTCGGTTGGTCAGAAACCTGGGCGAATCAGGAGATTGATGCGTATCGCGCGGACATCAGCCGCAGAATAGGCGGGTGAACGTAGTGTTTTGAGCCGAAGCATGGAAACTCTTGAAGACCGCATCAAGCGAGTATTGCAAGAAGAGGTTTCTCTTGTTTCGTACGATCCTGTCTGGCCACGGATGTTTGCAGAGGAAAAGCGACACCTCCTGGACTGTTTACCCTCGCATGTGATTCTTCGTATCGAGCACTTTGGGAGCACCGCAATCCCTGGCCTCGCGGCAAAACCAATTGTCGACATGCTTGTAGAAGTGAGTTCTCTTGAAGAAACAAAAGCGAGGATCGCGCCGGTTCTGGAGGCGCAAGGGTATGACTATTTTTGGCGAGCAACGCATTGTGAAGATGGCCCACCATTCTACGGATGGTTCATCAGAAGAAACTCTGCCGGCGTTCGCACCCACCACATTCACATGGTCGAGAGCGACTTTGAACACTGGGACAGATTGCTCTTTCGGGATTACTTGATTGCGGATCCGAAGACGGCCAAAGAATATGAGACTCTGAAATTGTCTCTGGCTCGCGAGTATCCCAACGACCGGATCGCTTACACGGAAGGGAAAACAGAATTCGTTGTGAGGGTAACGCAGGTAGCGAAAGAGTATTATCGGGTGGAGTAGTGGCTGATTCTCGATCCTACCACCGCGCTACTAATTTGGTGTAAATTACTCTTCATCAAAAAGGAGACAGAGCATGCGCAACGAATTCACCTCAGTGATTGAGGAAGATGGGGATTGGTTCATTGGTTATTGTCCGGAAATACCTGGCGCAAATGGGCAAGGTCGCACAGTTGAAGAATGCCGGGCTAACCTGACGCAGGCGATCGCATTGATACTCGAAGACAGGCGCGAAGATGGTTTACGGGGCATACCGCAGGATGCCATTCGGGAAACGGTTATCGTGCAATGAAACGCAACTCGTTGTTGCGACATCTTCGTAAGCACGGGTGCTATCTGAAGCGGGAAGGCGCCGCACATTCGTTGTGGACAAATCCCAAAACGGGAGCAGTCGAAGCGGTACCCCGCCATACTGAAGTATCAAATCAGCTTGCCAGGAAGATCTGCCGTAACCTTTCTGTTCCAGAACTTTGATCTTGTCGATCACAACGCGGGATATTCGGTTCTCATGAGCGCACAAACGAACAATCAACAGATTGGCAAATCGGTCACCCGCAAAGAGGGCCGGAAGAAGGTCACGGGCCAGGCGCTCTATATCGACGACATCTC
>JANMVC010000509.1:0-3239 GCA_031392315.1 Pyrinomonadaceae bacterium
GGATAAAAATGACAGTTCGTTTGCGGTTCGACGATTTCAACTGTGAACGGGTCTTTCGCATCCGTTTGTTCAGATTGGATCCGCGTGAATCCGCGCGACTCCGCGGCTAGTTATTTTTTATGCGGCAACGTTTTGGAATCATCATCACTGTCGTGCTCGCCATTGGCGTATTAGTGGCGATCAATTCGCTTGCCTTTGTGCAGGAGGAAAAGCGGCAGGATTCTGAGTTGTGGCCCAACCGTTCCACGTATAACTCGGGCTCGACCGGCACGCGAGCGCTCTACGATTTCCTCAGTGAATCCGGTTACAAGGTGATGCGCTGGCGCGAACCGCCGGAAAAACTCCTGGCAGACTCAAGCCCGGTGCAAACCTTCGTCATTATTGGAAGGCCGCTGGTGGCCGTCGAGTACCACGAAGCAAAAAGCCTTTTGCGCTGGGTGGCGCGCGGTGGGCGTTTAGTAATCATCGACCGCCGCCCGGAAGAATTTCTGTTGCCGGCGGCCGGCAATTGGAACGTCACGACGGAGTTTCTTAAATATCCCGTGCTGGGCGACGACCCTGCGAACACGGAACTGATGACTAAGGACGTTAAGCCACTCGGCCCGGTCCAACCCACAACGCTTACGCGCAATATTGCTACCGTCCAACCCTCGCGATTCTTTTCAGCGATCAAGATTTTCACTCCGGAAAAGGAGGCCGCAAAAAAGAAGCCGGCGGATGAAGAGGCTGCTCTCGAAACCATACTTGACGAGGATGAGAACGAGCCACCTCCTCCGGCGCCGGTTGGGCCTGCCGCCACCGATGCAACCTCGGTGACCAACGTGTCGCCCGCGCCCGTCGTACACTTAACGACGCCCGGAGCGCCTCTGCTGATTGATTACCGGCATGGAAGCGGACGAATTGTTCTGTTGAGCGATTCCTACATGGTCGCAAACGATGGCATCGGCCTCAAAGACAATCTGCAACTGGCGATCAATCTCCTTGGCGGCGCACCGGGTGCGGACGGAATGATTGCCTTCGATGAGTTTCACCAGGGCCGCATGGCGACCGGCAATGCTTTTGCTACTTACTTCGCCGGCACTCCGGTGCTGGCAATTGCCGGACAAATAGTGCTGCTGGTGTTGCTGATTCTGTGGACGCGCGGCCGGCGTTTTGCGCGGCCAGTGCCGCTGGTGCAAGTCGATCGCAGATCCACTCTCGAGTTTGTCGCCTCGATGGCTGAGCTGCAGCAGCGCGCACACGCCTACGACCTGGCCATTGAAAACATTTATTCGCGCACCAGGCGAGTGCTCGCGCGCTATGCCGGGGTAGACTACAACAGCCCGCGTTCGGAGATCGCCGCCCGAGTGGCAGCGCGCTCGACGTTGAATGCCCACCAGATCGAAACCTTGATGCGCCAGTCAGAAGAAGCGATCAACGGCGGTGGTATTACCGAACAACAGTCGATCCATCTGGTGAAACGCTTGCGTGAAATTGAAAGCGCCCTGGGACTGCGCATGCGTTCGCGGGAAGTGAAACAGACCGCGCAGAACATTTGATGAGGGGTGATCTTTGTGCTTTGTACTTAGTGCTTGCTACTTTGTGACTCAAGCAAAGCAAAGCACAAAGTACGTTCAAAGTTCAAAGTACTAAGTACAAAGTTCCAGTTTTAAGATCTTAACTAAGGCTAGTCAAAATAATATGATTGAATACGTCTCCGCCACCGTCGAACACATTCGGCGCGAACTCAGCAAAATCATCGTCGGCCAGGACGAGCCCATCGAGCAGATTCTGGTCGCCCTGCTCGCGGAAGGCCACGCGTTGATCGAAGGCGTGCCGGGTACGGCAAAGACGCTGACGGTGAAAACCCTGGCGCGCATCATCAACGCAAACTTCGGCCGCATCCAATTCACGCCCGACCTGATGCCTTCGGACATTACCGGCACCAACGTCTTCAATGTCGCCACGTCGGAATTTAATTTGCGCCAGGGTCCGGTCTTCACCGACATACTGCTGGCGGATGAAATCAATCGCACGCCGCCCAAGACTCAGGCGGCATTGTTGGAAGCAATGGAAGAGCGGCAGGTAACGATCGACGGCGACCGTCATCAGCTTTCTCCAATTTTTACAGTACTGGCAACCGAAAACCCGATCGAATATGAAGGCACATATCCGCTTCCTGAGGCGCAGCTCGATCGCTTCATGATAAAGATCCTGCTCGATTATCCCGGCGAGGATGAGGAACGAAGGGTAGTCGCAAACTGGGATGCGGGCTTCAATTCGCGCCGTCTCGGCGACGTTGAGATTCAGCCACTCGCGGATGCGGATGCGATTGCGCGTTGCCGCCGTGAGGTGAGCACATCGCGCATGGAGCCGGGTGTGCAGCATTACGCCGTCGATTTGGTTCGTCGCACTCGCTCGCATCCTTTCATTCACTATGGCGCCAGCCCGCGCGCTTCAGTCGCACTGCTGCTGTGTTCCAAAGCCCTGGCTGCGATTCGCGGGCGCGAGTTTACAACTCCGGACGACGTGCGCGACGTGGCCCGTCCCGTCCTGCGCCACCGGTTGAGCCTGCGCGCTGAAGCCGAGCTCGACGGCGCCACGCCCGATGCAGTGATTACCGATATTTTGAGGAGCGCGGAAGTGCCGCGGTAAGAACAGAAGTCAGAGATCAGATGTCAGAAATCAGAATACGTCTGACCAGCCAATCTCCCTTTTGAATAAGGCATTCTGACTTCTGTTTTCTGTCTTCTGACTCCTGTCTTCTGATTCTATGCGCTTTGTTTTCAGCAAGCTCTTCTATCTCCTCGTCGCCGCCGGCTTCGTTATCCTTTCGCTTTCGTGGGGGCGGCCGTGGCTGCGTTGGGTTGTGCTTGCTTACGACGCCGCGCTCATCATCCTCGCAATAGTTGACGCTCGTCGCAGCAAACTCCCGCCGGGCGTCAGTATTGCGCGCGAGTTTGGCGGCCGCTTTGCCGTAGGCGCAAAAACCGAAGTGCGCATCAACGTGCAAAACGCGCAAGCCCACCCGATTTCGCTCGTCATCAAAGATGAATATCCGGCCCGCATGAAATTGTCAGACTTGCGGGAAGGGGCAATGCGCGTCGAGGCGCAAACCGCCGCCGCCCTGATTTATGGATTGACGCCGCCGAAACGCGGACGATTCGAGTTTGGACAAATAGTCGTGCGCTTTCTTTCGCGCTGGAGCTTGGTGTGGTGTGAAACGCGGGTCGGCGAAGCGGTTTCAGTAAAAGTTTATC
>JANMVC010000526.1:0-2212 GCA_031392315.1 Pyrinomonadaceae bacterium
GCCTGCAACCATCAGCGCGAGGTCGAGCGTGATGACGCGCTTCTCCCGCAAGATTTCCGGGACGTTACCTTTGGCGATCTCCTGAGCGAGACCTTCCACGATCGCCGTTTTGCCAACGCCCGCTTCGCCAAGCAAAACGGGATTATTTTTGGTGCGGCGGCAAAGGATTTGGACCAGCCGCTCGATTTCGGCTTCGCGACCGATTAACGGATCAAGTTTGTCGTTGGAGGCGTCTTCAGTCAGATCGCGGGAAAACTCGATCAGGTGGGGCGTGTCTTTTTTCTGTGAACTGCGCGAGTCAGCGCCTGACTGGCGGGCGATCTCGTCGCGCACTGCGTTCAAACGCAACCCACGTTCATAAAGAATTTCGGCAGCCATCGAACGATCCCCCCTGAGCAAGCCCAACAGGAGATGTTCGGTGCCGATGTGCCGATGCTGGAGACGCTCGCTTTCCTCGTGGGCATACGCCAGTACGAGCTTCGTTTCCGGCGCCAGCGGCAACTCGACTGAGGTTGAGATCTTCTCGCGGAGCAGCGTCCGACCTTCAATCTCTTTGCGAATCGACTCGATGGAAACCGAAGCGCGCGGAAAGAAGCGTCCCGTTAGAGTTTTGTCTTCGCGCATCAATCCCAGCAACAGATGCTCAGGTTCAATTGCCGGAGCGCCAAACTGTGACGCTTCATAGCGAGCAAAGAAAATTACGCGGCGAGCTTTTTCGGTATAACGTTCGAACATTAGGTTTTACTCGTCGAACAGACCCTTATGATTACCATGCCGGGCTGGGAGCAAGCCCGCCCGGCAACTGGGCGGCATTATAACCTATGAATCAAGGCGTCAAAAGGTTTGTTTGGTTGCGAGATTAATAAAGTCTTAACTGATGCCTGATTTCAATCGACCCTTTTGCGACCCAGCCGCGGCTTTTGCTACTCCTCAACGATTCGTCCGTCGCGGAGCATTAGCACCCGATCACAAAGACTGGCCACTTCCTGGCTGTGCGTGGCCAGGACGACGATTGCTTGGGATTGTCTGGCGTATTCAACCAACGAACGCGCGATGTCGTGGGCAAGAGCTGCGTCGAGGTTACCCGTGGGCTCGTCAGCCAAAACGATTGACGGCTGGTTAACTAGCGCCCGACTAAGAGCAACTCGTTGTTGCTCGCCGCCGGATAAAGTCCCAACCAGATGTGAAGCGCGATCCTCAAGCCCGATTTCTTTGAGCGCTTGCAGGGAACGGCGTGCTGCTTCACTTCGGGCCATTCTCCCGATCAAGAGCGGCAGGCAAACGTTTTCAGCGGCGGATAAATCCGGAAGCAGATGATGAAACTGGAAAACAAAGCCGATGCGCTGGTTGCGAAAATGGGCAAGCGCCGACTGGCCGGCACTCTGAATCGCAAAATCGCCCGCGGTGATGCTACCGTGATCGGGTGCTTCCAGCCCGCCGAGCAAATGAAGCAGAGTTGATTTACCCGCACCCGAAGCTCCCATAATTGCGACGCTCTCGCCTGCGTTGACGGAAAAACTGACGCCGCGTAAGACCGCGATGCGTTCCGCGGTCGGAGTCAGAAAACTTTTTCGCAGGTCAGTAACCCTTAGTCCAGAGTCCAAAGTCCTCGTTCCAGAGTCTTCGGCTTGTGATGTTGGACTTTCGATCTTAGACATTGGATCAGTTTGCTTCGCGAAGCATCTCGACCGGTCGCATGCCCGCTGCCGCGCGAGCCGGGTACAGGGTGGCAATTACGCTGAGAGCAATCGCGACCACCACCGCCATCGCCGCGTCGCGAAAGTTCAAGCTCAGAGGCACGTTACTGATCGAGTAGACATCCGCAGGCAAGCTGATCAACTGAAAACGATTAGTAACCAGAATCGCCGCAACTCCCAATGCTAAACCGAGGGCAGCCCCCAGCGCTCCAACAATCGCGCCCTCGATCACAAAAATGCTCATAATGCTTCTGCCGGTCGCGCCAAGCGTACTGAGGACCGCGATGTCACGCCGCCGTTCCATGACAACCAGAATCAGCGTCGTCGTAATGTTGAGCGCGGCGATCAGGATTATCAGGGCGATGATCACCGCGCCAATTCGGCTTTCGAGCGCCAGGGCTGTGAACAAAGGCCGGTTTGCTTCCTGCCAATCAACCGTTGTATACGAACTCCCCAATCGTTCACGCACACGGCCGGCCGTTTCCTTTACGTCGTTAATATTTTGCAGGCGGACG
>JANMVC010000544.1:0-3141 GCA_031392315.1 Pyrinomonadaceae bacterium
CGCGATCTCGAGGCGCGGATACTTTTGAGCACGATGCCCGAGACCGCCATGACCTGCGAGGATTTTGAAGAGCGACTGACAGACTATCTCGACGGTTTTCTGCCGGCGCCGCTGTATCACCGTTGGGAACGCCACTCGATCTTGTGCGCTGCCTGCACAGAGCTTCCCGGTGAAGTCGTGCGTTCGATAGGCGCTTGCTACACCTACATCGGCGAAGAAATGCCCGTGCCCGCCGGGCTCAATGAAAGAATTCTGCTGGCAACGTTGGGCAATCGTGTTCCCGAAGAGGTGCGTGCGCCTTTTGGTTCAAGGTTGGCCTCGTGGCTCCGGGGTTGGCTCGATCCAATCATCTCCCCGCAGCTTGCTACGGTGGCCACCATGCTTTTGGTTGCAGTATTCGTGCTTACCAACACAGTGTCAGCAGACGGTTCGATTAGTGGCGTTTACAGCGCCAGCCTGCGTTTGGCCGAACAGGGATCCTCCGCCGGCTCAACCAGCGGAATGAAGAAAATCACCAATGGCTTGAGGGAATTGGTTGGAGGCGAACCTGCTCCACAGCCGGTCGCTCCCAAGCCGGATACTGGAAACGTACAGCCAAAGCAACCAGCGAAGCAAAACGGCGCGTCGCCGGAGAATCGTCGGAACAGGTCTTAGCGAGTCGGGAGCGACTGGGAACCCTAAATGTTGTATTGCGCATATCACCCGAAGAATCCAGCAGTCGTCCAGTGCAACCAGTGTGCGCGGCGACTCTGCGCCGGCTGTGATCATCGCATTCGTGGATTTCCTTTTTGCCAGGACTGCATCGTCGCCGGCGTGGAACTATTGCGCCAACAGTCACAGTCGCCGACAACACCCGCCAGCTATCGCAAGAGTTCACCCTTCGTCGCTACCCTCTTGTCATTCGTTCCTGGGTTGGGTGCTGCCTACAACGGTCAGACAGCGAAAGCTATTGTTCACTTTGCCGTCTTTGCCAGTTTCTTTCAGATGGCGGTGCTGACTGGCGTGCATTTTTTCATCCTTGGAGTGCTGGGCACCTGGCTTTTCGCCGCCGTAGACGCCTGCCGGACGGCCCAGCTCATGCGCGCCGGATTTGCGCCGGATACGGAAGAGGATGTCATTAGCCGGCGTTTGTATGGGAACCCATTTGCCTGGGGCGCAACGCTGATCGTGATCGGCACGCTGTTTCTGCTCCATACGCTGCTGGGCGTGCAACTGCCCGTGCAGAAACTTTTGCCCGTAGCTTTGGTGGCTCTGGGCGCCTACATGCTTTTCGACTATGCACGCGGGCGCGGCTCGTCCAATCGCGTCGTTCGCTTCGACTCGCGACGCCCGCCACCGTCGGTGGTAGCCGAAGCTCCCAGATTCGGCTCCGGCGAAACAACTCAATTTAGTCGGAAAGAAGTTAGCAGCATTCCATTTAAGCGGAGCTCCTGAGCTCCGGCGCAGGTTTGATCGACCAAGGATTATTTATGGCACTGATTCTCAAAGCACTCGCAGGCCTCTCGGCTTTGCTTCTCCTGGCGATAACATTGTTCGGTAGCTTGATCACGCTGGGTGGTGTGCTGCTGGCCGCGATAAAGTTTGCCATCGTCGCGGTGTTTGTCGCCGTGATCGTGATGATCGTTTTTTCAATCGTACGAGACCGTTCCCGCCGCCGGCGCGAGGAATCCAGCTTCTAAGCTGGCGCGACTCCAGATCTCGCCGCCAGCATTCATCCCTCCAACCATAAATGCCTGTTTTCTTGCGGTTTCATGTCATTTCTTGGATAGTCTTTCAATTCCCTCAGCAACCTCGGGCAATCAGGTTTTGACCCACTCTCACTGGTTGCGCTGACTTTTCTCGTGTGATAGGGTCACCCTTCTTTTGCAGCTTGGCAGGTGGGTTTTCTTCAGTGATTTGAAGGTTTGCTCATTACGCTGCAATCTTCAAGCGGGTCAAAATTAAATCCTCGTATTGACGTAATTCCCCGCACAAACCTCTTTGTGGAGGCTGTGCTTTTGCCCTTGCGCACTCGCGACATGCCGACGCTGTCTGCGCTTGTTGACGGAGAAGTTTTTATGGCCAGAGACGACCGATTTTACGCTTTTATTATTGCCCACACCCCACGTTCCAGCGCCCGAATCCGCAGGTTTTGCGTTAATAAGAGATCGCTGAGAATCTCCGCCCTGATGGCTGTCCTCGGGCTCTGCGCCACCCTCTACGGCTTCTACGGTTTGACCCAGCAAGCCGCGCATTTCCGGACCGAAGTTGAAAACCAACGCCTCCGCGCAGAAAACGAGAAGCAACGACAGGAACTGAACCAGCTGAGCGATCGAGTTGAGGCCGTGGAAGACACTTCCCGAAAGCTGGCTGAGAAATCAGGAGTCACAAGCGAAGACGCAATTACCCCAGGCTCGGGTGGACCGGCTGAACCGCTTGACGCCGACAGCCTGGCGGCCCTCGACGACAAGATGAGCCAGCTCGAACGGAAGATGAAGGCCTACGAAAGCATCATGCGCGACCGTGGCTTTACGCCGACCGTTTGGCCCGTGGTGGGAAAACTTGAAAGCGGCTTTGGTGGGCGGAGTAATCCATTTGGTGGCAGATCATTTGAGTTTCACTCCGGTCAGGACATAGACGCGGCTACGGGCGATCCGGTAGTTGCCGGCGCCAGCGGAAAGGTAACCTTTGCCGGCTGGCAGAATGGCTACGGCCAACTCGTGGTCATCGATCATGGCGGAGGGCTGACCACTCGCTACGGTCACCTTTCGCACATTGATGTCGCCCAGGGCAAGACCGTGGCGCGCAGTGAATTCATCGGACGCGTTGGTTCCACTGGCCGCTCAACCGGCCCACACCTTCACTACGAAGTGCGCATCAACGACGAACCAGTAAACCCGCTTCAATATCTACTCACTAGCTCTGGTCACTAAGCCCTGGGGCTGACATTCAGGCATATAAAACTTAAGCCGCGGAATAACGCGGATGGCGCGGATCAGAACCGTAATGATTTCTGATCTCCGTTATCCGCGTTAAGCCGCGGCTAATTATTCTCCGGCGCGTTATCGAGCTGATCTGAGCACAGGCGTACAGAGTACAAGCTTTAGCTTGCGTCTTCATCACAATCCAAATGAGCGTTGATCCCAACATTGCAAGCTAAAG
>JANMVC010000551.1:0-8708 GCA_031392315.1 Pyrinomonadaceae bacterium
CCGCGCGCCTCCACGAGAATTGAGAATGATGGCAAGACGCGTTTGGCGTTTCGCAGGGTGACGATCACCGGCGCCGCTTCGCCGGCAAAGATGTGATCGGGAAAACGCGCGGACACGATCAAGTCGCCCAACGAAGCCCGCGCGGCGACACCGCCGACAAAGAGCATGGAACAAAGGAGCGAGAACACCAGAAACAACAGATTGTTTCCGGTGTTCTAGGCCGCGAAGCCCACCACAACCAGCATCAGGAGGAAGATTACACCGCCGCCGGTGACGCCAACTGGCAGATCGATACCCTTAACTTCAAGCCGCGCCGAGCGCGCGAGCGGCGGCACAATGAAGATCAGCATCAGCGCCGCGCTGACGAGCGACAGCGTGGCAGCTACGGCGGCCAGTGTGTAGTTATCGGTGTAGCGGGCGAGGACTGTAATGAAGGCCGCGGCCAGGCCGGCGAGGACGAGCATCGTGCCGAGGATTGCGTTGCGCCACTTTGAGAGGGCGGAGGGAGGAGGCCGGAGGGCTGAATCAGACGGCGATTGGTGGCTCATGCGGCTCGTTTTCAATCCGCCTTCATCCTTCATCCCTCATCCCTCTTTAGAGCGGCACGCTGACTGTCTTCATAATTTCCTTCAAGACCGCTTCCGCTTCCTGGCTGCGACGCATCGACGAAGAGAAACGCGTGCTGACCAGGATGCGATGGGCGAAGACCGGAACCACCAGGCGCTTGATGTCGTCAGGGATGCAATACGAACGCTCCTCAGTTAAGGCGAGCGCTTGCGCCGCGCGGAAGAGCGATAGGCTTCCGCGTGGACTGACTCCGAGATCCAGCATTTCCGAATCGCGTGTGGCCGCCACGATGCGCATCAGGTAGTCAACCAAAGCATCGTCAACCGCAACTTCCGCCACGCTTCCCTGCAGCTCGACAATCTCCGCGGCAGTCATTACCGGTCGCAACTGTTCGAGCGGATCGCCATATTCGCGGTCGCGCAGGATCTGTTTTTCGTCTTCAGCAGACGGGTAACCAATTCGCAAACGCAGCATGAAGCGGTCGAGTTGCGACTCCGGCAGCGGATAGGTGCCGTGATGTTCGATGGGGTTTTGGGTAGCTACCACGATAAACGGCGCCGGCAGCGGATGCGTGACGCCTTCCGCAGTCACGTGGCGTTCAGCCATCGCTTCGAGGAGGGCCGACTGCGTTTTCGGCGTGGTGCGATTGATCTCATCGGCTAAAACGACGTTGGCAAAGATCGGGCCGGGCTTCCACTCAAACACGTTTGTATGTTGGTTGTAGATCGAGAGGCCGATAACGTCGGACGGGAGGAGATCTGAAGTGAACTGTATTCGCTGAAACGTGCAATGAAGGGCGCGCGCCAGCGCCTGGGCCAGTGTAGTTTTGCCAACTCCGGGAACGTCTTCAACCAGCAGGTGGCCGCCCGCGATTAATGTTACCAGTCCCAGGCGGACTGCCTCGGGCTTACCCTTGATGACGGTCTCAATGGCGCGTTGGAGGCGTTCAATCTTTTCGATGGCATCAGCAGCGACTGTGATCCCTGACCTTTTATCGTATCGAGACGTCTCATCCAATGTTGCCTCGGTTGGTTTGCTGCGAATGCGGCTTCATTCTACATGCTCCAACCCGCTCTCGCACGTTAATCGTCGATTGGGTAGGGCGACATGACGTTGCCAATGCGCTGTAGTAAACTCTACTTCGTTTGGTATTACGCAGAGGTTTCCGAACTTCAATTTTTTGCGGGAACCTAATCCCGGTTAATACGTGTAACCAAACTCGAGGAGACTTTATGAAACTGGACCGCAATCATCGTAATTCACAACGTAGTTCACAAGCTGGCTTTTCCCTCATTGAGCTGATGATCGTGATCGCGATCATTGGCATCTTGATCGCTGTCGGCGTGACGGGCTGGAAAGCTGCCGTTAAGGCAGCCAACGAGGCGGCGGCGATACAAACGCTGAAAGGCATCAGCGAGAAGCAAATGCTTTACTACAACGCTCACAACCGCAGTAGCTTCGGAACCTTTCAGGAGTTGTTGAAGGAGGGCATGGTCGACAGCCGTTTCACGGGAGACACGCCGGTGGTCGAGGGATACGTTTTCAAAATGCAGGTGATTCCCAAATCAACCACCGCGCAGCCGGGCTTCACCATTAACGCGGACCCGCAGGTGACTGAAGGCGTGGGCGCGACGGGAAAGAATCATTTCTATCTCGACTCAGACAGCACAATTCATGTGAACTCGACGCAGGCCGCCACCGCAGCTGATCCACCAATCGGACAGTAACTTCTGAATCGCGGAACTCCTGTCAGAACCACCTGCGTTAGCGGGCGGGCCTTCTGTCAGTACCGCCTGCGTCAGCGGGCGGCCCCCGCCTCGGTCAGCATTCTCCATCAACAGCGGCTCGTTTTTTCGAGTCCACGCTGAAATCCGGCGAGTCTCTGCTTGTAAGCTTCACCTGCTATCCGCACATCTTCCAGAAAAACCGGCAGTTCATCCAGCCGCAGCGCCTGCGCTCCATCTACCAGCGCCTTGCTCGGCTCCGGATGAAAATCCACCAGGATCATATTCGCGCCGGCAATCACTCCCTGCGCGGTGACGTGCATGATGTCGAGGATGCCTTCAGGTCCCCGACTGCGCGTCCCTACCGAATGCGACGGATCTATACACACGGGCATCCGCGTCAGCCGTTTCACCACCGGCACGTGCGCGAAATCCACAAAGTTGCGATGCGGCGAGGCAATGTTGGTCTTCATTCCGCGTAGTCCAAACACCACCCGACGATTCCCTTCGCTGGCAAGATATTCCGCGGCATGGAGCGACTCATCCAGCGTGATGCCGAAACCACGCTTGAGCAAAACCGGAAAATCCTGTTGCCGCCCAACGCTTTTGAGCAACTCGAAATTCTGAGTGTTCCGCGTACCGATTTGCAGCATCACTCCGGTGGGATTGCCAGCACTCGCCAGTGCTTCCCTAATTTCATGAAGGTGCGACTCGTGGGTTATCTCCATCGCAATGATCTTGATGCCGTAGGTTCCGGCGAGTTCAAACACGTAAGGCAGACAACTCTTGCCGTGACCCTGGAAAGAATAGGGACTAGTGCGGGGCTTGTACGCGCCCATGCGGGTGCAAACCTGCCCATTGTCACGTAGCGCACGCATCATGGCCTCGACACTTGCGGGCGTGTCCACCGCGCACAGGCCCGCGAATACATGGAGAGTGTCCTGGCCGAAGCGCTCGCCCTGGTACTCAAAATGACTCGATCGATTGTCATCCTTATGCCGGCCCAGGATGCGATACTCCTCCGATACGCGCACGACATTCTCCACGCCGGGCAGACCCTTCATGTCATCAACCGCCAGCGCCGCTGTGTTTCCTATCAAATAGATTTCCGTTAACGTCTGTTCGACACCGCGCTCGCGATGAATGCGCACCTCAATGTTTTCCAGACGACCGAGATGACCGAGCAGGTGCTCATACTCAGTGCCTTCCACATCAATATTTGACTTCAGGATCAGAATCATTGGTGCACAAGCTAGTTCGTTTTCGGAATATCCATCGAAGAGTAGCGTCCCAGGTAACGGACTTCTTCGGCGCGTTCGCCGATGTCGTCCAGCGCGCCCCGCAGTTCGCTTTCATTCGCCGGCGCCTGCAGGTCAAGATAAAAGTTGTACTGCCAGGGTCGTCCCTTGATCGGACGGCTTTCAATCCGCAGCAGGTCAATCCCACGCCGAACGAAAGGCCGGAGCGCATCGTGGAGAGCGCCGGGCCGGTGGGCCAGCCTCACCACGAGCGAAATCTTGTTGCCATGCGTTGACGCGCCGGGTTCTGGACCGAGAAGCACGAAGCGCGTGTAATTCTCGCCATGGTCTTCTAGATGTTCGCGCAGGATGACTCCGCCGTAGACGCTTGCTGCCCGCTTGCCGGCGATGGCCGCAGTAGTTGTATCGCCACTTTCGACGACGCGGCGCACACTGCCCGCGGTGTCGTCAGTTGCGACTCGGTTGAGACGCGGATACGCAGCAAAAAATTGCTCGCATTGCGCCAGCGCCACCGGATGCGATTCCACAGTTTCGATAGTCTCGAAAGAAGACCCAGGGCAGCCAATCAAAAAGTGTGAGATGGGCCAGATTATTTCAGCCACGATACTCAATGAGCTCTCGAGTAGCAGATCATAGCAGCGATGAACCGATCCCATCAGGCTATTTTCCAGCGGCGCCAGGATGTAGTCCGCGTTTCCTTCGTCAATAGCGGTAAATAGATTTTCAAAAGTTGGGCGCGGCACCGGACTGCAACGTTCGCCCAAAAGTTCTATGGCAGCTCCTTCGCTGAAGGCGCCGCGCTCGCCTTGAAACGCCACCCGCGCCTCGTCCGCCAGATGCGCGGGCTTGACCTCAACTCCCGCCCCGCTTGCCAGGGGCGACTCGAAGGCGCGCGCAGTTGCACTTGCAGACACTCGTCAATGATGCGCTGAAAAATGTTGGTGAGATTTTGTTCGTCGAGGGGGCCGGAATTCTGTTGGCACAGTCTGGCGAGCACTTCCCGCTCGCGCTGATTGTCGCAGAGTGAAGTGTCAACCCGACGTTTGACCTCGCCGACTTTCAAGGCGAGCGCAGCGCGTTCGTTCAAGAGGCGCAACAGTTCATCGTCAATTCTGTCGATGGCCGCCCGCGGGTTATCTGTTGATTCCTTCATGGATGTGCTTACCAATTCCTCAGTTCAGGATTATAAGCCTATCAGACAATCGGCAAGCAGCAAGGGGAGGATGAGATTGAGGCAGTGTGTGTGACTAGGAAATGGACATCGCTGACCGCGCCTGCTCGAAGGCCGTGATGTCAGCTTCATGAAGCAGTGTAAGGCCAATATCGTCGAGCCCTTCCATCAGGCATTGACGCTGAAATTCGTCGATCGCAAACGATGCCGCGAAGCCCTGGGCATCGGTAACCTTTCGACCTTCGAGATCAAGCGTGAGTTCGTAGTTTTCAATCCCGCGCGCACGCTCAATAATTTCAGTCACCTCTGTTTCCGCAAGCGTCACCGGCAGCAAACCATTCTTCATGCAGTTGTTCGCGAAGATGTCGGCGAACGACGGCGCGATGATGGCGCGAAAGCCGTAGTCGGCCAGCGCCCAGGGCGCGTGTTCGCGAGAAGAGCCGCAGCCGAAGTTTTTTCCCGCAACTAAAATCGATGCCTGACGATAACGCGGCTCGTTCAGAACGAAAGAGGACTCGAGTTCGCCATCTGGGCGAAAGCGCCAGTCGTAAAAAAGGAATTGGCCGAAACCAGTGCGTTCGATTCGCTTGAGAAACTGCTTCGGGATGATCTGATCGGTGTCGACATTCGCGCGATCCAGCGGGACTACAATGCCGGAGTGGGTACGAAAGGGTGTCATCTCTATTTGAACCTCCACTCGCGCACATCGGTGAAATGTCCGGTGATAGCCGCCGCAGCGGCCATCATTGGACTGACCAGGTGCGTGCGGCCGCCGCGACCCTGTCGCCCTTCAAAATTGCGATTGCTGGTCGAAGCGCAGCGTTCACCGGGCTGTAGGATATCCGGGTTCATGCCCAGGCACATTGAGCAACCTGCTTCGCGCCATTCGAAGCCGGATTCGCGAAAGATGCGATCGAGTCCTTCGCTTTCGGCTGCGCGCTTCACCGCTTGCGAACCAGGAACCACCATGGCATTAACGGAACTGTTGGTGTGGTAACCCTTGACGATGCGGGCCGCCGCGCGCAAGTCTTCAATCCGGGCGTTGGTACATGAACCAATGAAGACGCGATCGATTTGAATATCCTGGATCCTGGTGCGCGGTTTTAGCGCCATGTATTCCAGCGCCCGTTCAGAAGCCCGTCGATCCGGTTCGCTCTCCAGCGCGGCTGGGTCAGGAACGAAGCCGGTCACCGGCACAACCATTCCTGGACTCGTCCCCCAGGTCACATGCGGCTCCAGCGCCGATCCGTCTATTTCAACAGTGCGATCAAACTGAGCGCCGGCATCACTCGGAAGTGTTCGCCAGTAAGCCAATGCTTCTGCCCACGCAGCGTCGCGGGGTGCAAACCTGCGTCCCTCCAAATATGCAAACGTGGTTTCATCGGGCGCAATCATTCCAGCTCGAGCGCCAGCTTCGATACTCATGTTGCACAGCGTCATGCGCCCTTCCATCGAGAGCAGGCGGACAGCATCGCCCGCATATTCGATGACGTGGCCGGTCGCGCCATCGGTCCCGATTTGTCCAATTATTCCCAGCGCCAGGTCTTTGGCGGTGACGCCTTCCGGCAACACACCGCCCACTTTGATCAGCATCGTGCGCGGCTTGTTTTGCGGCAGACACTGCGTAGCCAGCACATGCTCAACTTCGCTGGTGCCGATGCCAAACGCGAGCGTGCCAAAGGCGCCGTGCGTGCTTGTATGGCTGTCACCGCAAACAATCGTCATCCCGGGTCGGGTCAGTCCTAGCTCCGGACCGATGACGTGGACGATTCCCTGCTCTGCCGAACCGATATCAAAGAGCTGTATCCCGAAGTCGAGGCAGTTTTGCCGCAGAGTGTCTATTTGTTTGGCGCCGATCGGATCGGCAATGGGCAGACTGCGATCCGTCGTTGGGACGTTGTGGTCGGCCGTGGCCACCGTCAGATCCGGCCGCCGGACGCGACGATTCGCAACTCGCAGTCCTTCAAACGCTTGCGGCGAAGTGACTTCGTGGACGAGATGTAGGTCGATGTAAAGAAGGGTGGGTTGGTCTTTGGGCTGCCGCACCACGTGGGCGTCCCAAATCTTTTCAAACAAAGTGCGTGACATAGAAAACAGAGGTCAGAGATCAGAAGTCAGTCGTCAGAAAAGCGCACGGAGCCTTTATCATGCTTCCGAGCATCTTGCCAACCTCGCGACTGAGAAAAGTAACATCTTCACGTAAAGCAGCGAAACAAATTCTTTCCTGGACTTCGCCCGGGATTGCGCATTCCCTTTCAACAACTGACCTCTGAACTCTGGCTTCTGATTTCTGACTTCTGACCACCGGCTACACCGCGTGATACGCATGCCGCTGATCAGCAATCTCGGCAACCGCTTCGGTAACCAACTGTCCGATTTCCAAAGTCGTGGCCAGATGTCCGCGGCCGTCGGCGCTGATGTCGCGGGTGCGATAACCGGCGTCAAGCACAGACTGGATTGCTTCCTCGATGTCATCGGCCTCCCGCTCGAGTCCACCGCTGTAACGCAGCAACATCGCAGCCGATGCTATCGCGCCGAATGGATTCGCGATCCCACGACCGGCAATGTCAGGGGCCGAGCCATGCACCGGTTCGAAGAGACCTACCTCGCCCCCAATCGACGCCGAGCCCAGCATCCCGAGTGAACCAGTTATGACCGCGGCCTCGTCAGACAAAATGTCGCCAAATAAGTTCTCAGTCAGCAGCACATCGAATCGCCGCGGATCGGTAATCAAGTGCATCGCGCAAGCATCAACATACAGATGCTCCAACGTTACCGTTGGATAGTCGCGAGCCACGCTTGACACCGTCGCCCGCCACAGTTGCGAAGTCTCCAGCACGTTGGCCTTGTCAACTGAGGTAACTTTCTTTCCTCGCTTCAAGGCGGCATCAAAGGCAACGCGGGCCACTCGCTCGATCTCGTGAGCTGAATAACTCATCGTGTTGACGGCGACGGAATTGCCGTTCTCGCCCCAACGGCCGCGCGGTTCGCCGAAGTAGAGTCCACCGAGCAATTCACGAACGATCAGAATATTTGCGCCACGGGCAATCTCAGGGCGTAGGGGAGACGCTGCGGAAATAGCCGCATATGAGATTGCCGGGCGCAAATTCGCAAATCCGCCAAGCGCACGCCGGAGCAGCAGGAGTCCGGCTTCGGGTCGCTCAGATGGCGGCAGCGAATCAAACTCTGGTGACCCAACTGCGCCGAGTAACACCGCGTCGCCGTCGAGACACGCATCCAGCGTCGCGGTAGGCAAAGGCGAACCCGCCTGCCTGATTGCCGCGCCGCCGATCAAGTGCTGATTGAAGTTGAACTCGTGTCCGTGCAGAGTCGCAACACTGCGCAAGACCCGCACAGCTTCGCGGGTCACTTCCGGACCGATCCCGTCACCTTCAAGAACTGTTATCTCTAGTTTCATTGTTTCGCAGCGCAGTTTGCGGGTCTTGTTCAACTGCCTGATGCATGTGCCCAGCGGCCGGCAACGTCGGCAACGGCAGCGGCTTCAGTAACAATTCTTTCTCGCGCTACAGCTCCAACCTGAAGCAGCGCGATCAGATCCTGATCGTAAATTCGCTTCTTGCGGTCGGCGAGCGTCGTGAAGCGCTGGTAAACAGCGTCCACTTCTTCGGGCAGCATTGAATAACCCAAGTCTTCATAACGCAGCGCCAGCGCGTGGCGTCCGGAATGCTTGCCTAACACAAGATTGCTCTCGGGCACGCCCACGGATTCGGGCGTCATGATCTCGTAGCAGAGCGGATTGCTGATCATTCCGTGTTGATGTATCCCGGCTTCGTGAGCAAAAGCGTTGCGCCCCACGATCGCTTTATTCGGTTGCACCGGGCAGCCAATGATCGACGACAGCAGTTGGCTGGCTGGATACAGCTCTTCAGTCTGAATCGAAGACTCAAAAGGCAGCTGGTCCGCCCTCACCTTCATGGCCATCGCGATCTCTTCCAGCGAAGCATTGCCGGCGCGTTCGCCGATGCC
>JANMVC010000574.1:0-11411 GCA_031392315.1 Pyrinomonadaceae bacterium
ATCTGCTCGGGCTCATAGTGTTCTGCAATGCCCGCAAGGATAGTGCGCGGCTTCTCTTCTCCGACGTCCACCGTTAGCAAAAGGAGCTTGTCGGCTTTGGGAATACGATTGGCGGTCAGCACCTCGCCGACGCGGAGTTCCACTTTGGTGAAATCAGTGATGTCAATGAAACCGGTCACGCCCTCAACTGCGTCGGCTTCAGTCGCGCCCTGCTGTGGCGGCGCTGGTTTTGTGTCCGTCGCTGTTTGGTTATTGGCGACTGCATCGGCTTCGGTTGCGCTGGTGTCGCCGCTGTTGGGTGCTTGGGAGTCTGACGTTTTGTCGGTCGCGCCGTTGCTCAAGCTTCCGCGACTAACACCCGTTTTCGATTCTTCGTTCATCTGATTGATTTCATTCATCGTCTTTATTTTGTCGATTCTTGGAAACAATGGTTTTACTTCGCCGATGGATGTGCCCTCCGCGATCTCGCCCCATTTAAGTGTTGCCGGGTCAACGGCCGCCGGCGAATCGGCCAAGCCGAGCTGCTTCCATACCTCGGCAGTGGCGCCCGGCATCACCGGATACAGCAACACACACAACCAACGCAGCGATTCCGCCGCGCGATACAGCACCGCATTTAGCGTCTGCTTCTGGTTCTCGTCTTTCGCCAGCTCCCACGGCTTGGCCTCAGAGATCATCTTGTCTGCACGCGCCACAATCGACCAGGCAACTTCCAGCGCCCGGCTAAACGCGAAACTATCAAACTGCTGGAGAAACTGATCCCGCGCGAGGGCAAGAAAACCTGAAATAGTTGTTTCATCGGTGTCTACGCCGGCGCGCTTTGCGAGCAGCAGCTTGTCTTCTGAAATCGCGCCCGAAGGGACGCGTCCATCGGAATAGCGCGAAATCATCGTCAGCGTACGGCTCGAAAGATTTCCCAGGCCGCTCGCCAAATCGCTGTTGGTCCGGTCGATCAGCGCTTCGTAACCAAACTTTCCATCCTGCCCAAAGACCATCTCCCGCAGGCAAAAATACCGGATCGCATCAATCGGAAAGTAGCGGTTGAGCACATCCAGCTCGACGGTGTTCCCCATCGTCTTCGACATCTTGCGACCGTTCGGATCGAGCCACATGCCGTGGGCTACAACTCCGCGCGGCTGCTCGACGCCCGCAGCCATTAGAAACGCCGGCCAATACACCGCATGGAAACGCAGAATGTCTTTGCCCACCAGATGCAGCGCCGGCCAAAACTTTTCAAAGCCAACAGCGCTTTCGCGCTCTTCATTTCCAAAACCAATTGCGGTGATGTAATTGGTCAGCGCGTCAAACCAGACGTACATCGTGTGATCTGGATCGTCTGGCACGGGCACGCCCCAGCTCACCGAACTCCGCAAACGACTGACCGACAGGTCCTGCAACCCGCCCTGAACGAAACTCATTACTTCATTTCGTCTCGATTGCGGCTGCACGAAGTCGGGACGCGATGTGTACAGATCGACGAGTGCTTCGGCGTAATCGCCCAGCCGAAAGAAGTAGCTGTCTTCAGAAACGCGATCGAGCGGAGTTTCGTGAACCAGGCAAGTGGGCGGCGAATCGGGACTCGTAGGTTTGGCGTATTCGTCTTCGGTTTTATAGGCAGCGCATGGAGCGCAAAACCATCCCTCGTAGTGGCCCTTGTAAATCGCGCTGTTGCCCTTCGGCGTCTTCGCTGCCGCGGCGCGGCGCCAAAGTTCGCTGACGCCCTCGTAATGGAAAGGCTCGCTGGTGCGCATGAAGATGTCGTAGCCGCCGTGCTGTTTGTCGAGCCGAAACTCGTCCGTCATCTTCTTGAAATAGCTAACCACGTAGTCAGCTTGTTCTCGCGGGCTACGTCCCGCCCGCGCAGCCGCACGTTCAATGTTTATTCCATGCTCGTCAGTCCCGGTTAGAAAATAAGTTTCGATTCCCTGCTGTCGCTTGCGGCGCGCAATCGTGTCCGCAACGATCATCGTGTAAAGATGACCCAGATGCGGCAGGCTGTTAGCGTAGTAAATTGGGGTTGTGACGTAGAAAGTATTCATGCAAGATATCGCGATTAGAGCTGAAGCGATCCTTCTCTGCTTTGTTGTGGGGACGTAGTATCATACACCCTGGGAACGAGGAGCAACTGCATGCTGAAACAGAAAGATATAGTCAGAGCCGGAGAACCAATGACCATCCAGATCAAGCGCGCCTTCCTGGACCTGCCGTTGGCAGAAAGGCGAAGGATTCTTCTCCAACAGGCAGAAAACGCCGCTAATCAATACGAGATCGAGCAAAGCGTACACGAACGAGAGGCATGGCAGGGCGGTGACATTGTCGAGCAGTAACTTCCAAACGCCGGAGCGCGGTGATATTTGGGTGGTAAACTTCGACCCCACGGTTGGCAGTGAGATTCGAAAAACGCGACCTGCGGTAATAATCAGCTCCAATGCCGTAGGCCGCTTACCCGTTAAGCTCGTAGCGCCGGTGACCGACTGGAAGACCTACTATGCAGCAAACCTTTGGCATGTTCGAATCGACCCCGATTCACAAAACGGCCTCACAAAAACCTCCGCCATTGACACCTTGCAGATAAGAGGAATGGATCGACGGCGATTTATTCACAAGCTAGGCACTGTGTCGCCCAAGACGCTTGAAGAAATTGTGCTCTCAATCGCAGGTGTTATTGAGTTCGGATGAATTCTGGTTCAGCTTCCACCCGTAATCAACGCCATCGCCTCTGCGCGCGTGCGCGGGTCATTTCGAAAACCTCCGAGTACCGCTGACGTTACAGTTTTCGCATCAGCTTTTCTCACACCCCTCAACGTCATACACGTGTGCGCAGCTTCGATTACCACCATCACGCCGACCGGCTGCAGTCCCTCGAATAGCGTGTTTGCAATCTCGGTAGTCAAGCGCTCCTGCAATTGCAGGCGGCGCGAAAACACTTCCGCCAGCCGCGCAAGTTTTGAAATTCCCAGGATGCGTCCGTCTTTCGGAATGTAGGCGATGTGACACTTGCCAACGAAGGGCGCCAGATGATGTTCGCAGAGCGACGCAATCGAGATGTCTTTGACGATGACCATCTCGTCGTGTTTGTCGCCCGGCAACGGAACCACATGCTGCTTCGGATCTTCGCGCATCCCCGAAGTTAACTCCGCGTACATCTCAGCCACGCGCTTCGGCGTATCCTGTAAACCTAAGCGGTCCGGATCTTCTCCGATGCCCTCGAGAATCATGCGCACGCCCTGGGCGATGCGTTCAAGATCAACGCCCGGCTCCGTCGCTGGCTGCATCTTCGCGCTCTTGTCAGAAAACTTCGTTACCATTGACCCTCTTGTCCGACAAACTTCAGTTTGTCGATTCTTCCGTTAGACCGATTGAGTGCCGACAAAATTAAAGTTTGTCGAACATCACTCCACCTTCCCTTGCTTGCTGTCAACAAAAGCACGTTTTGCCGCTTCTTCTACAACGCGCAGTGGCACATTTGCTTTCTGCGCCGCAAGCCGGCACTGATCGTATTCCGGCTTTGCGTTTACCACCTTTTGCTTGAATCGCGCCACTTTGACATCGATAGATCCATAAGCGGTTCCGACCCGAACAGTTTGGCGTTCCAGCGCGCGCCGGTCAACTTCGTAACTGCGAACGCCCAGCGTGGTGGTCTCTTCAAACAGCAACTGCATAAACTTCTCGCGGTCTTCACGAAAACAAAGAATCGTCAGCAAGACTCCCGGTCGATTCTTCTTCATCTGCACCGGCGTGAAGTAGCAGTCAAGTGCGCCCAGTTCAAACGCCCGCTCCATCACGTAGCCGGATATCTGGCCCGACAGGTCGTCTACATTCGTTTCCAAAACGAGGAGCTTTTCATCGGTCGCAGCATCGCCGGCATCAACGTCGTCGCCGATTAGCACCCTTAGGACGTTCGGAAACTTTTCGTATTGACGCGTGCCCGCGCCATAGCCGGAGTGGTGAAGCATAAGCTGCGGAATGTGCCCAAACTCTGAACAGACTGTTGTGATGATCGCGGCGCCGGTAGGCGTTAACAGCTCACCCGCAATCTCAGTCGAGTAAAACGGCACGCCTTTCAGTAACTCCGCCACTGCTGGCGGCGGCACCGGAAAGCGGCCGTGCTCCATCTCGACTGTTCCCGAACCAACATGCAGCGGTGAACTCACGAAACGCTCGATCGCCAGCAACTCGAAACAGATCGCCGCACCGACGATATCAATAATCGCGTCGAGCGCGCCGACTTCGTGAAAATGGACCTTCTCGATAGCGATGTTGTGAACGCGCGCCTCCGCTTCACCCAAGCGCGAAAAGATTTTTGCGGCCCGTAGCTTTACCCCACCGGACAAACGCGAATCGTCGATAATCTTCAGAATATCGCGCAGATGACGATGCGCATGTTCGTGCTCCGTCTGGACCCTGGCGTGAGTTGCGCCAATCCCGGAACGGTCGACCGTTTCAAACTCGACGGCATAACCGGAAACATCGAGCAACGAAAGTTGTTGCTTGAAAGCTTCCGGATCTACCCCAGCGTCAATAAGCGCCCCGAGAATCATGTCGCCGCTGGCGCCGGCGAAACAGTCGAAGTAAAGAGTCTTCATAAGTTTGGACAGACATTCTTGTCTGTCGTCTATTCATCTTTCGCGGTGACGGATGGTAACAAAAACGGAAGCCCGACCGTTAGGGAGGGCCCAGAGCTGCATCGAGTGGCACGGCCATCCTGCCCGTGAGTTCGTCTGCAAGATGCGTGTACCACAACCAAACTGACCCACCACCTCCGGCCGAACCACATTCGCGATGGTGCAATAGCTACGCTATACTCTGCGCTTTTGCAGAACGTCAGGAGACGAACAAGCGAGGACTGTGACACGAAGTGACCTTAATTGAGATTCAAGATCGACTTAAGCAGCAGGTGCGTGCCTCGGCGCTAGAGCTTTTTGGCGTTGAGCTGGAACAGGTGAACGCCGAAACACCGCCGCGCGCTGAACTTGGCGATGTAGCGTTTCCAGTCGCGTTTGAACTGGCCAAGCTGGTCAAACAAGGCACCGGAGTGAAACTCCCTCCGCGCACAATCGCTGAACAGTTGAAAGCAAAGCTGGAGAACTCAGCCGAAGTCGCTCGGGTTGAAGTTGCCGGCGCCGGCTATCTCAATGTCTTTTTCGATCGTTCCAAACTGCTGGCGACGTTTGCCGCGGCAAAGGGCGAGACGATAAGTGACCCTTCACCGCTAACTGATCGGCCAAAGAAGATGGTCGAACATACCAGCATCAATCCAAACAAAGCCGCGCACATCGGCCACGTGCGCAACGCCGTATTGGGCGACACTTTTGTGCGCATCCTCCAGGCGGCCGGCGAACGGGTCGAAGTTCAGAACTACATTGATAACACCGGCGTCCAGGTCGCCGACGTGGTAGTTGGCTTTATGCACATCGAGAAGATGAATCTGGATGACATTAAGAGACTCGACAGTTCGCTTCCCCCCGAGGTCCCCTTCGATTACTACTGCTGGGAGCTTTACACGAAGGTCGGACTCTTCTACCGCGACGGCGACCCGAAAGCTGATCCAAATCCTGAGCGGTTGAAACTGCGCACGGACGTACTGCACGCGCTGGAAGAAGGAAACAGCGCCACGGCTGCCCTCGCCGATTATCTCGCCACCCGAAATGTCGAGCAGATCCTCAACACGATGGAGCGTTTGAGTATTCGTTACGACCTGCTCGCGCGCGAGTCAGACATCCTCCACCTGCATTTTTGGGATAAAGCCTTCGAACTGATGAAAGCCGCCGGCGTCCTGCGACTTGAGACGCAAGGCAAACACGCCGGCTGTTGGGTGATGCCGTTTGAATCACACACCGGCACCGACGAACACGAGTCTGACAAAATTATCGTGCGGTCGAATGGGACCGTAACCTACACCGGCAAAGACATCGCTTACCAACTCTGGAAGCTGGGCCATCTCGGCCTCGACTTCAATTACAAACCGTTCCGCGCTTACGAGGATGGTCACGTCGCCTGGGTCACCACTACGGAGCCAAACAGCGAAACGCTGTCCGAGGTGCCGCGGCCCGATTTCGGCAGCGGCGTAACGGTCTACAACGTGATCGACTCGCGCCAGGCGTATCCACAGGAAATTGTGGCGCGGGGCGTGGCCGCAGTTGTTCCTGAGGTTGGCGCTGACGCGAGCACGCATCTGGGTTACGAGATGGTGGCGCTGTCGCCCGCTGCCTGTGAAGAGATGGGCATCGAGTTAAGCGATGCGGATCGCGCCCGCCCGTTTGTGGAAATGAGCGGACGCAAAGGTCTGGGCGTCAAAGCCGACGATTTGATTAATCGACTCGAGACCGATGCGTTTCGAGAGGTTGCGACACGCCATGCGGAACTGTCAGTTGCGGAACAGAAAGCGACTGCTCATCAAATCGCAGTCGGGGCGCTGCGGTATTTCCTGCTCAAGTTTACCCGCAATTCGGTGATTGCCTTCGACTTCAAGGAAGCACTTTCCTTTGAAGGTGAGACCGGGCCTTATTGTCAGTATGCTGCGGTGCGGGCGAATTCGATCTTCCGCAAGCTGGGCGACGAGGCGGCCACCGCAATGGCTGGCTTCTTGACGGATTCGACCGGCAAGCCTGAAGCGATGGCACCCATTTCCGCGGCTCTTGAAGGCGAGTCTGGAACCGAAATCTGGTCGCTGGTAATGCTGGCTGAACGCCTTGACGAGGTCATCGCGCAGTGTGCCGCCTCGGCCGAGCCTGCGAATCTCGCCAAGTATGCTTTCACACTCGCGCGCGCCTTCAACCTCTTCTATCATCGGCACCGGATCATCGTTGAACCGGACGAAGTGAAGCGCGCCGTGTTGATTGCCGTGGCCGAGATTGCTCGTCGTCGTCTAACTGCGGCTCTGGCGACGCTCGGGATCACGGTGCCGCAGAGAATGTAACCGGAGTTGAAGATGGGAGATCAATCCACTATCAGCCAAGCATTATTTCGGTTAGAGTAACGTTCATGTCACAAGCTCAATATGTGGTCGATGATAAGGGCCGGAAAACAGCGGTTCTTCTTTCTTTGAAGGACTACCAAAAGCTCCTCGAAGATTTACATGATCTCGCGATAATCGCTGAACGAAAGAACGAGAAACCGATATCGTTAGAGAAGATGAAACAGCGGCTGAAAAAGGATGGCCTCATATAGCGTCACCTCGAGGCCGTCAGTGGAGAAGGATCTGCGTTCGTTGTCGAAATCGACAATAGCGCGGGTGGTGAAGAGTCTGGATCGTTTGGCAGAGGAATCCATTTCCTCGGCAATCTCTGAAGCTTGAGGGTGGCGAGGGGCTGTACCGACTCCGGGTCGGGGATTACCGAGTAGTTTACTCAGTTAACCCGGAAGCCCACGAAATAGTTGTGCATCACGTTCGACATCGACGTGAGGTTTATCGCGGTTTGTGAGCGAAATTCCTAGAGTTGATCTTATGCTTATCGTCATGAAAACCGGTGCCACTGACGCTGAGATTGACGCAGTAGTACGCGTCATTGGCGAGCTTGGCTACCGGGCACATCCAATCGCCGGCGCTGGGCGCACCGCAATCGCGATTACTGGAAACCAGAGTTCCATCGATACGGCCCATTTCGAAAATTTACCCGGCGTGGCCGATGCAGTTAAGGTTAGCAAACCGTACAAACTCGTGACCCATGATCTGCACGCCGAAAAAACCGTCGTTCGTGTCGGCGAGGCGACGATTGGCGGCGACGAGATGGCAATCATCGCTGGCCCGTGCGCGATTGAGAGCCGACAGCAGGCATTTGCTGTCGCTGAAGCAGTGCGGCGCAGTGGAGCGCGCTTCTTCCGCGGCGGCGCATTCAAACCGCGCACGTCGCCATATGCGTTTCAGGGTCTCGGCGAAGAAGGACTCAGGATTCTGGCTGAAGTGCGTGAAGCGTACGGTTTGAAAATTGTCACTGAGGCGATGGACGAGGCGAGCATGGACCTCGTCGAGCGCTACGGCGATGTAATCCAAATTGGCGCGCGCAGTATGCAGAACTTTTCGTTATTGCGGCGCGCCGGCAAATCCAGCCTGCCAGTGCTGCTCAAGCGAGGCTTGTCAGCCACACTCGACGAATGGTTGCTGGCGGCGGAATACATCATGTCGGAGGGCAACTATCAGGTTGTGCTTTGCGAGCGAGGCATCCGCACGTTTTCCCAGCACACGCGTAACACGCTGGATCTCGCCGTCATCCCAGCAGTCAAACGGGTATCGCATCTTCCAGTCATCGTGGATCCTTCACACGGCACCGGAAAGAACTACATGGTGACTGCGCTGGCGCGCGCTGGCGTGGCGGTTGGAGCCGACGGTTTGATTGTGGAAGTTCACGCTGCGCCGGAGCGGGCGCTATCTGATGGCGTGCAGGCGCTCAGACTAGACGAGTATGAGCAACTGGTAAACGAAGTGCGCGCGATTCATGAGGTGATGGCGCCTGCGGCTGTTAGCTAATTAGTTAGCTAGCCGCGCTTGATGTTGTTTTATCCGATCCCGTCCCTGCCAGAATCTTCGCCAGGTCCCGAGCAAACAGCGAGCGTGGTAAAACCTCGTCGTAGCCAGCCTCCAGCGCCCGCTGCTGCAAGTCAACATCTACGTGCGAGAAGAAGCCCAACAGGTGCACCGACCGGAAAGCCTCGGCAGCTTTCAACTCTTTCGCCAGCTCAATCGGATCGAGCCTGGCATTATGCAGGTCCACCAAAAACAGGTCGGGCAATTCCTCGCCAGCCAAAGATAGGAGGGCTGCCAGCGTGCGCGGAAAGTTTACAACCATCCCGAGCGCTTTCGCCGTGGCCTTGATCTTCGAGGCAAAAAACATGTCGTCAACCGCAGCGATAACGGTTCGCATTCGAGTCTCCTGACTACGGCGTTTCGCAGTCCCACAATACGGGAACTGGATTACCAAGAGCTGTTTATTTTGCCGCCACGGGTGAATGGCGGCGTTGCGGAAGAGGGAAGCGTGCGTGCGAGCGTTTTGAAATCTCCGCCGTTTCGCGTAAAGATAACGCCTGATGGCTACCGCGATTCCCCCACTCAAAGAATCAGAAAAGATCGAGTTTGGTGAAATTCAACCGGCCGGGCGAGCAGATGAACCTGCCAAATTCACCGTGGCATCATACAACATTCGTTACGCGGTGGGTCGGTTTCTAATCATGGGTGGCCTTTTGCGCAAGGCAGGCCTAATCTCCGCCAAGAATCGACCACGCGTCGTTGGAGAGAACATCCACTTCACCGCAAATGCATTTTCAAGGGGAGAAATCCTGCCACCAATTGACGTGCTGGCGTTGCAGGAAGCGGATAAGCGAACCGCGCGCGCCGGCGGACATCACGTTGCCCGCGAATTGGCAGAGGCGCTCGGAACCGCCTGGGTCCATTTGCCGGCTGGAATTCCACGAGGTCAGAAGCCCGTGACGCGGCAATGGTGGTTGGACTTTGAAGAACCGATCGGACTCCACGATGAGGGCGACACCGGCGTCGCCTTGCTCAGCAGATTTCCCTTGACCGATGTGACGCGAATTGACCTGCCCTGGAAAGAGTGTCCGTGGCGGCCGCGTCTGGCAATGGCGGTTACTGTGTCCGTCGGTAAGTCGAGGTTAAGGATCATCAATGCGCACGTCGATCCACACGCGGCAGTTGGCGGACAACTCGAACAGCTCGAAGTGCTCCTTGAACATGCCGATGCGACGAACCTGCCGACATTGGTTCTCGGCGACTTCAACACGCTGTCAAAACGAAAAGCGGTGGAGACCAGGAATTTCCTGGAGTCCCGCGGCTACGAGACACCGTTTCCAACCGGCACTCCAACCTGGCGCGGCGCCGGTATTCGTCTGCACGCAGACTGGATATTTTCCCGCGGCGTGAACGTCAACAAGTGGGGCGTGGCGCGGCCATTGAACGTCTCCGACCATTGGCCAATCTGGGCGGAGATCACATTGCCGATTTCCGATTGCCAATTGCCGATTTCGTCGTTGGAAAGTTTGGAGCGGTCTCGCGCATAAGAGGATGCCTATGACTTACCAGCTTACAAAGAGAGATTCGACTGCCCCAGTTGCTCAAGTTTTAAATCGGCAATTGGCAATCGGCAATTGGCAATGTTAATTACCAGCCGCGACAATTCCCTGCTTCGGCAAGCGCGCGCCGTGCGCGACGAGAAGGTTGATGATTCGATCTTCGTCGAAGGACTGCGGCTGTGCGAAGAATCTCTCTCATCCGGGCTCGAAATTGAGATCGTAATCCACTCCGACGAAATTGCACCCAAGCCAAGAGCTGCTGCGCTGATCGAAAGATTGAGCCAGGTGTGCGATCGAGTGGCAGTGGTTAGCGAAAGCTTGCTGGCCACAGTTTCATACACAAAGACCCCTCAGGGAATAATTGTGATCGCCGGGAGGCCCAAATCCGGAAGCGCTTTTCTTGAACGTAAGGCCGACATGCCGGCGCTGCTGGTCGTGCTCCATGGCCTCAACAACCCCGTCAATGTTGGCGCGATCGTGCGTAGCGCCGAGGCAGCCGGCGCGACGGGTATTATCACCACGGCCAATACCGCCAATCCTTTCTCGCCCAAAGCTCTGCGCGGCGCGATGGGCTCCGCGTTTCGTTTGCCCATCTGGTCGGGACCAACCTACGCCGAAGCCATCAACTGGTGCGCGCAGCATGCGATTCAGACTGCGACCGCCGATCTTCGCGCCACGCTCAGTTATACGGAACTCGATTGGACCACGCCGCGAGCTTTGATTGTTGGCGCCGAATCAGACGGACTGACTTCGGCGGAAACCAGCATGGCAAACGACGCGATCAAGATTCCGATGCACGGCGAAGTTGAAAGCCTTAATGTCGCGGCGGCCGCGACGGTGGTGCTTTACGAAGCTGCGAGGCAACGAGCGGCTTTGTAACGCAAACTGATAGTTTGCGTTTATTTGTTTACCTACTTCATTCTTCGCTGCCGCGAGACGCAAACTAACAGTTTGCGCTACGTGACTTCAAATTCTTCGAGAGTCGTAGGCCCAGTGCAGCAATGCCTGGCGCTGTTTGGGCCGGCAGCTGAGGTCTCCAGGTCGGCAGTGTTTCTCAATCTGCGCCTCGTGTCTGCGCAGCGCCCGCCAGCGTTTGATCTGACGCTCGTCGTCCTCGCAACGCCGCCCCATGAAGTATCGGCAGTACCACTGAAACCATCCTCGCGGATCTTCTTCGTAAATCCATCCCTGCTTAACCCAAACTGAAAGCGGCTGCGAAGCGTTTACTTTGAAGAAATTCAGCGTGGCGTCGTGGTGCGTGGGGGAAAGCTTCGCGTGCTTGAACCAGTCTGACGGAAACTCGCGCCGGCAGTCAGTCATATATCGGCCACCAAAGACACCCAACTCGAGCATCTGTTTTGGCGTCAGCTCTGGATGGAAACCGGGAT
>JANMVC010000372.1:0-12062 GCA_031392315.1 Pyrinomonadaceae bacterium
GGGCTGACAAAACTTACCAGCCGCGCGACTGGCTTTACCGATCGATACTTTGTTGATGGGTTGGTTAATGCGATTGGCGCTTTTATCATTCGCTTGATGTCGCCCCTTTTCCGTGCGGCGCAGACGGGCTTCGCGCAAAACTATGCGCTCGTGATGGTGTTGGGATTAGTGCTCGCGGTGATTTTGTTTTTTGGCGCTGACATCACCAAGGCGTTCAGGGCCATGTTCGCTATCGGATTTTGATCAGTTTGGAGTACGGCCTTTAGTCGGGTCGGGCCGTAACAAACCCGCCTGAAGGCGGTACTCCAAACTACGGAATAAAAACTTATGAAAAGTCTTCCGATACTCTCAATCGTCACCTGGCTCCCCACGGTGGGAGCCATCATCATCCTGGCAATATTCAAAAAGACTCAAGCGGCCAGCATCAAGAAGTTTGCCACGGCCTGGTTTGGGCTCGCCTTCCTCGCGTCCGTGTTGCTCCTCGCTTACAACCGCGCCACGGGCGGCATGCAGTTTCTCGAAGACTACGCGTGGATTCCCTCGATCGGGGCGCGTTACCAAATGGGCGTTGACGGCACAGCAGTGTTGTTGATCGTGCTGACGACTTTACTGGGAATCATTGCGGCGTTGTCGTCGTGGAAATATATCGAGAAGCGCGAAAAGGAATATTACATTCTGTTGCTCCTGCTGCAGACGGCGGTTGTCGGCGTGTTTACTTCGATGGACTTGTTTCTTTTCTACCTCTTCTTCGAGGTATCGCTGGTGCCGATGTATTTCCTGATTGGCATCTGGGGCGGCGAAAACCGTTTGTATGCGGCGATCAAATTTTTCTTGTACACCCTCGTGGGATCAGTAGTCATGTTGCTCGGCGTTTTGAAGATGTACTTCCTAACGCAGGACACCGCGATCACTTCGCAGATTACGCAGGCCACGATCGACCTGCTCGCGGGCAATTCAGAAGCCGCCGCAATGGTAGCCAGCTCCGTCCAGGCGGCAGCGGGAAATGGCACCGGGACGTTCAATATTCTTTACATGCAGTCCCTGGGCTCGGTGATGCCGATGGGCACGATGCAAGTGCTGCTGTTTTTTGCGTTCGCGCTCGGCTTTGCGATCAAGGTGCCGATGTTTCCGTTTCACACCTGGCTTCCCGATGCGCACGTCGAAGCGCCAACAGCCGGTTCGGTCATTCTTGCCGGCATTCTGCTCAAGCTGGGCACATACGGTTTCTTCCGATTCAACCTGCCGATGTTTCCCGCGGCCTCGGCTGACGAAACGTTCTTCGGATCGTTTGGCGTGCGCAGCGTAATGATCTTCCTGGCGATTGTTGGGATCATCTATGGCGCGCTGGCGGCGATGTACTTCGTCGTGAAAAAAGACGGCGACGTAAAGAAGCTGGTCGCTTATTCGTCTGTTTCGTCGATGGGGATCGTGATGCTGGGATTATTCTCTTTGAATCCGAACGGCGTCAATGGCGCAGTGCTGCACATGATCAACCACGGCATCTACTCCGCCGCGCTCTTCCTGTTAGTGGGCATCATTTACGAACGCCGGCACACGCGCAGCGTGGCGGAGTTTGGCGGACTGTCACACGTTATGCCCGGTTACGCGGCGATATTTCTTTCGATGGTGATGACGGCGATTGGATTGCCGCTGCTGTGCGTTTTCATTTCTGAGTTTCTCGCGTTGCGCGGCGCCTTTGAAGCAAATCCGTATTGGGCGGCGTGGGGCGCGCTGGGAATTATTCTTAACGCTGGTTACATGCTCTGGCTTTACCAGCGAATGTTTTTCGGCACGATCGACAATCCGAAAAACGAAAAACTGTCAGACATGAGCTCGCGTGAGTGGATCTACATGACGCCACTTGTGCTGATGTCGCTGTGGATCGGCGTCTATCCAAAACCGTTTCTGCAATACATCGAACGGCCCGTCAACGCGGTGGTGCGGCAGATTCGCCCGACATATCCGATCAAGGGCTTACCGGCGACGGTTCAACCGCCACAGAGGGCGGCGGTTACAAACGAAAAGTGAAGCTCGCAAAGTTCAAGAAGTTAACGTCAAGGAGATATTTATGAAGGTAATCATTCGCATGGTTTTGTTTGTCAGTCTCTTGTCAGCGACCGCGTTGAGCGTGGTCCCGCAAAAGATGCCGCCCGTTCGCATCGAAGGCACTTATGAAAATCTGACCGTGGGCAAAGGGTCGGGCGACCTCGAGGGCATGCGGGTCATGCTGATCGACGGCGGCGGCGGCATTCACGCGATCGTGCAGGAAGCTGGCGGCGGAGTTGAACTTCCCGATCCGGCAACGGCTAAGGTCGACGTTAATGGCGCGAAAATCAGTTTCACGATCCGGCTTGCCGGACGCGATGAAGACGACAAGTTTTCAGGAACGGTGACAACCGCTGGGTTGAGACTTCAGCGGGCGTCAGAGAAGAAGCCGGTGTTCCTGAAACGAAAACGCTGTTAACGCTCTGGAACTGACCACTGACCACTGTTCACTGATCACATGCTTTTACTCCAAGCCAACACCACCGCGCTCTTCAGCGTAGCTGACCTTCAACTCATCGCGCCGGAGTTGATCCTGACGCTCTGCGCCTGCGTGGTGTTGGTGATGGAAGTGGTCCTCCCGTATCGCAAGAGCAAGCTGACAGCTTACTTCGCGCTAGTCGGCATCGCTCTGGCCGCGTTATCACTCGGCGTCCAGGGTTGGTACACCGATTTACCGGTTTCCGGTTTCTACGGGATGGTGCGCATCGATGGGTTTGCGCTGGTGTTCAAGGCCATCTTTTTGATCGCCGCCGCGCTGGCCATTGCGATCTCCACCCGCTACCTCGACATCGAAGGCGAACAGCACGGCGAATACTACGGTCTCGTCCTGTTCGCCACCGTTGGCATGATGTTCCTGGGCTGCGGTTATGATCTGATCCTGCTCTACATCAGCCTGGAATTGATGGCGCTGACGTTCTACGTTTTGGTTGCCTTCACCAAACGCGAGAAGCGTTCAAACGAAGCGGCGATGAAGTATTTTCTGCTGGGCGCGTTCTCGTCTGGCGTGCTGCTCTACGGCATGTCGCTCCTGTTCGGAGTAGCGGGTTCAACGAACCTGGGTGAGATCGGGCAGCAACTCGGCGAGGTTTTTGGCCAGATCGCTGCAAATCCCACCAGCGAAGAAGCAATAAACCTGGCGAAACTGAGGCCGATATTGCTGCTCGCCATGATTGCGCTCGCGGCCGGTCTGTTCTTCAAGATTGCCGCCGTGCCGTTTCACATGTGGGCGCCAGACGCTTACGAAGGCGCGCCCACTTCGGTGACTGCGTTTCTATCCACCGGATCAAAAGCCGCCAGCTTTGCGCTGTATGCGCGCATCCTGTTCGAAGCGCTGCCCGCGATGCGCGCCGACTGGGCGCCGCTGCTCGGTCTGGTGGCTGCGATAACGATCATGGTGGGAAACTGGGCCGCGGTGACGCAGGAAAACTCGAAGCGCCTGCTGGCCTATTCGTCGATCTCAAATGCGGGTTACTTGCTGCTTGGATTGGTAGCCGGAAATAGTTATGGCTACACCGGCCTAATGATTTACCTGTTGGTCTACACGCTCATGAACATGGGCGCGTTTGGAATCATCATCAGCCTGCGACGGCGCGGAATCATCGGCGACAACGTTGACGATCTGACCGGACTCGCGCAGAAGGCACCGGGCATGGCGGCGATGATGGGCATTTTCATGTTGTCGCTTGGCGGACTGCCGATGACCGGAGGCTTCATCGGCAAATACTTCCTCTTTGGCGGCCTGCTCGAGCGAGGGCGAACTGACGGCAAGAGTTGGTACTACTGGCTCGCTGGCTGGGCCATCATCAACACCGTCGTTTCCTTCTTCTACTACATCCGCTTCATCCGCGTGATGTATCTCGGCGACCGCGTTGCCGACGATCAGCCGCTATCGCTTTCCCCGGCACTGCAAACTGCGCTGGTAGCTTCGTTGGTCGGCATTATCGCCATCGGCGTTTATCCTCAACCGCTAATCAGGATTGTCCAGAAGTTGGTTGCGCCTTAGCAAATACAGACCTTGTGGCCCTAGAATCGAAGCATGACCGATGGTTTACCAGGCGAGGATCTCATTGAAGCCGGCGTTCGGGACTTGCGCGATGGCCGCGAGACCATAGCCGCGTTGTTGGTTGCAATTGGTTCGCCCCGCCTTCGGACAATAGGGATCGAGCTTCCATCCAAATTGCCAGAGAATCCTGAACATCGTTTGTACGATTTATTGGCGAACGACGATTCAGACTCTGCACACTCGCGCTACAACGCTTTCATCCGTCGACTGGTTAGCTACGAACGGGCAGCCGAATGCGTGAAAAAGTAACCGCTGCGCGTTTGCAGGAGTTCATGAAGGCTCTTGGAAACGCAGTTGTTGGCCCAGCGCGCATTTTCCTGGTGGGCGGAGCGACAGCCGTTTTATGCGGTTGGCGCGATTCCACAATCGACATCGACCTGAAAGCGATTCCCGACAGTGACGAGATTTTGCGAAACCTGCCGGCACTCAAAGAACGTCTGCAAGTCAACGTCGAACTGGCATCGCCTGATGACTTCATTCCCGAACTACCGTCATGGCAGGAACGAAGCCGGTTCATTTTGCAGGCGGGCAAGCTAACTTTTCTCCACTACGATTTCTACGCACAAGCCCTGGCAAAAATTGAGCGCGGCCATCACGTAGACTTGTGCGACGTTCATGACATGATGCTCGACGGCTTTGTAGAACCGGCCCGACTGTTGGAGTTCTTTTCCCAAATCGAAGACAAAATCTACAAGTACCCGGCCCTCGACCCAGAAAAATTCCGCGCGGCTGTTGAAAGAGTTGTCCGTGAAACCGAGCGCGACTAGATGCTGGTCTTTTATTTTTTTGCCGCGCTCGTTATTTGGCTCGGAGTCCTCTCGTTTCGCAGCGGCTTGAGCTTTTCAGCTTACGTGCGAAGTGAAACGGCGCGGACAATTCCGGACTTTGCTCCGCGTGTATCCGTGATCGCACCCTGCCGTGGCCTTGAGCAGGGACTTCGCGAAAACCTCGCCGCACTTTTTCAACAAGAGTATCCCGCTTACGAAACAATCTTCGTAACTGACCGTCCAGACGATCCATCGCTCACAGCTATTCAGGAGCTGATTGCGGCCGACCGCGGCGGCAATGTGCCAGCTTCAGTTGTGATAGCCGGACCTGCCAGCGATTGCGGGCAGAAAGTGCACAACCTCCGCGCGGCGGTTTCAAAGATCGATGGGCGAAGCGAAGTGATCGTTTTCGTAGACACCGACGCGCGGCCGAATGCCGGATGGCTTAGGTCGCTAGTCGCGCCCCTGCAGGACGAATGGGTGGGAGCGACGACGGGCTATCGCTGGTTCGTCCCAGTCAAAGGCGGATTTGCGACCGAGCTTCGCGCAGTTTGGAACGCCTCCATTGCCTCGGCGCTGGGTGCGCGCGGTGACAAGAATTTCTGCTGGGGCGGCTCGACGGCGATTCGCAAGTCTACTTTTGAGAAATTGAGCATCGCAGAGCATTGGCGCGGATCGGTTTCGGACGACTTCACTTTGACGCGCGTGTTGCAGGATGCGAAGTTGCCAATCCACTTTGTCCCAGCGTGCTTAGTCGCATCAGTAGATCGCTGCACGGTGAGGGAGTTGCTAGAGTTTACGAACCGCCAGTTAAAGATCACCCACGTCTACGCCGCTCATCTTTGGAAGCCGCTCTTGATTGGCAGCTTCCTGTTCTGCGCAGTGTTCTTTGGCGGTGTGGCTATCGTTATCACTCGGGCACTGATTGGTCTCAGCTATGCAACAGCGCTCGTTTTGTTGCTGATTATCTTTGCGTTGGGCGCCGCGAAAGCATATGTGCGGCTGCGAGCGGTCGTGATTCCACTTGCCGAATACAAGCGTGAGATTTTGAGAAGCTTGCCGGCGCACCTGCTGCTTTGGCCGGTTTCATCGGCGCTTTTTCTTTGGAATGCGACCGTTGCCGGCTTTTCGCGCCGCATCAAGTGGCGCGGGATCACCTACGATTTGAAATCAACTACCGAAGCTGTCATCATCGGCCGCGAGTTGTAACGCAAACTGTTAGTTTGCGGTTGAGACGCCAAGATAATACGTCGCAAACTAACAGTTTGCGTTACACAGATGCCTAACAAAGCCGTACAGCTAGTTCAACTCCTACGGACCACGCAACGCGAGAAGCGGCTGGGCACGGTGATCCTGTTTGTCACTTCGCGTTGCAACGCCTTCTGCAAGACCTGCTTTTACCACGAAGAATTGAATCAGCCCGGCGACATGACCTTCGCGCAGATCGAGAAGATTTCCGAGACGATGGGGCCGATTACCGATCTCTGGTTGTCCGGCGGCGAGCCTACCCTGCGCCGCGATTGCTCGGACATTATTCAGATGTTCGTGGAGCAAAACAAAGTGGAGCGGATCATCATTCCCACCAACGGCTTGATCAAGTCGCGTGTGTTTGAAATCGTCGACCGAGCGCTCGCGTGCAGTCCATCGCTTCATCTCTATTTGAATATCGCGCTCGACGGCTACGGGAAGACTCACGACGAAATTCGCGGCGTGCCCGGGAATTGGGAGAAGGCGCTCGAGTGCATTGAGTCGCTCTATCCCTTGAAGGCGAAGTATGCGGATCGGTTCCGGCTCAACGTTAACACCGTGGTTTGCGCTGATAACTACACCGAGATTGAAAAGCTCGGCGAGTTTATGTGGAAGAGTTTCCAACTCGACGGCCAGTATTTCAATATCGTGCGCGGCGAGACGTTGGTGGGCGACGAAATAAAGCAGGTGCCCACCGAAGTTTTACCGGCGATGTATGAATACATTTCAAAACTCACGAAGCGCTACGGCGATCGGATGTTTGCCGAAGACGACGCTAGCAAACGCTTCGTTAAGAACATTGCCTACGTGGGCGCGATTACCACTCACTACCGCACCCAACACGCTAACTTCGGAACTCCAACAGCCTGGCCTTTTCCCTGCACGGCCGGCGAAACAACTGCTGTCATTGATTACAACGGCGACGTGCGCGCGTGTGAGTTGCGTGAGAAGTTTGCCACGCTTGCTGATTTCGATTACGACTTTGGCGCGCTTTGGGCCGCACACGAACGCGAAGTTGAACTCAAGGAAATCGATGGCGGCAAGGCGTGTTGGTGTACACATGTTTGCTTCATACACGATTCGATGCGCCACTCCAGCCGGGCTATGCTGTACGAGTTGCCGAAGAATTACCTCACGCGAGAGTCGTGGTAGACTGAACCAGGATCGCAATGTCACGACAAGTAAAAACCTTGATTACCCCGGAAGAGTACCTCGCAATCGAGCGCGCGGCCGAATACAAGAATGAGTATGTGAATGGCGAGATATTCGCGATGACTGGCGCTAGCCGGAATCACAATCTCATTGCTGGCAACATCGCCGGTGAACTCAGGCAGCAACTAAAAGGTAAGCCTTGCGAGGTATATCCTGGCGAGATGCGTGTCAAGGCGCCCGCAGCCCGTTCGTATGTCTATCCTGATGTAGTCGTTGTTTGCGGCGAGCCGCAATTTGAAGACGGTTATTTTGATACGTTGCTCAATCCGACTCTGATTGTCGAAGTCCTTTCAAAATCCACGGAGTCTTACAATCGTCTTGCCAAGTCAGCCTACTGTCGCACGATCGAAACCCTCGATGAATATTTGCTGGTCGCGCAGGAGGAGTATCGTGTCGAACAGTACATCAGACAGACGGAGGGGCGATGGCTCCTCTCTGAGGTGCGTTCAATGGAGAGCGTGATCGAGCTGAAGTCGATTGCTTGTTCACTTGCGCTGCGTGATATCTACGACCGAATCTCGGTTGATTGAACAAGCCGCACTCGCGCCCCCGCAAGGCGGCAGTGCTATCTGGGATTCCAATTTCCACCGTGAAATCTGATGATGAAAATCAAGAAGAGAATCGCAAGAGCGGCTTCGCCTACGCGGCGGGATTGACTCTTTTCGCTTCTGTCATTGGACTCGGCGGTGTGGGGTGGCTGTTTGACCGTTGGCTCGCAAGCACGCCATGGCTTTTAGTTGCTGGACTTGTTCTGGGAGCTATCGTCGGTTTTTATCAGTTCGTTCGGTTGACCTCTAAACTTTCCACTTAACCTGTGCGATAGCATCGGAAATCAAAAACGATCCAAGAAACACACGAAATATCACTAAGAATTTTAGTGTAAGTTCGTGTGATTTCGTGGATCTATTGTTTAGGTGAATCCAACGCTCAATTTTCAGACACAACCCCACAAACTAGCCGCCTCGACATCAACGCGATTTCCCGTGTAAAATCCCCAGCTTTAGTAATGAAACAAACCCCAGACAATGCAGGCGGCGCTCTGCTCGGACAAATGCGCACTGGCGGAATTGATGGGCGCATTTTCCGCACCATGGCGTTTGCTGTGGCGCTGGCGGTGGTGGCGAGTGTGCCCTTCGCCCAATGGCGCGTGACCACCGGACTGCTGCTCGGCGGAGTTCTGTCGTTGCTGAACCACTATTGGTTGATCAGTTCGACGACGGCAGCTTTTAAGGTTGTGGCACACGGTGCCAGGCCACGCATCACGCTCTTCAATTACATACTGCGATACCTGGTCGTCGCCGTCGTTGTCTTCGGCGCCTACAAATTGAACGTCGTGTCGCTCGTCGCCACGATTGCGGGTCTTTGCAGTTTTGTTGTCGCACTATTTGCGGAAGCCGTTCGAGAATTTTATTTCGCCATTATCCATCGAGAGGAAATTAGTTAATGTACTGGTTGCTGGAAACCGCCAAGGCTGCTGAACACGGGGAGAAGGCGCAGGAGCAAGCCGCGCATCACACACCGATCGTTGTCGAACTGGTTAATCACTACTTCGGCGAATATGCATACCGGTTTGAGATGGCCTACACCTATCCGGTCTGGAGTAAATTTTTCGCCAAGTTTCACACTACGCCAGAAGCGGTGTTTGGCCCATATACTCCGGAAACCGCGATCCCGTGGTACACGGTAATGTTTGTGATTGCCTGTATTCTCAGCGTGGCGATCGTGTGGATTCTTAAGGGCCAGCTTTCAACGGAAGAGCCCGGACCCGGTCAGCAGACACTCGAAGTTGGCGTGCTCGCAGTTCGCGGCATGGTGGAAGACATCATCGGCCCGCATGGATTGCAATATTTTCCAGTAGTCCTGACTTTTGCAGTGCTGATTCTGGTTTCCAACCTGATGGGCCAGTTTCCGCTTTTCATGTCGCCCACCGCGGCTACCAGCGTTACTTTTGCGCTCGGCATTTCATCGTTTCTTTATTACAACTGGGTCGGCATAAAAGAGAATGGCTTGTTCGGCCATCTCAAGCATCTGGCTGGACCGATCTGGTGGATCGCGCCGCTGATTTTTCCCATTGAGTTGATTAGTAACTTCATCCGTCCGTTTGCGCTCGGCATCCGTCTCTTCGGAAACATCTTTGCCGACGAACAGGTCGTCAACACAGTAGCTGGTCTCTATCCCGATGTTACGCATTGGGTCGTTCCAGTGCTGCTCATGCCATTAGGCATCTTTGTGGCGTTTATCCAAACTTTCGTGTTCATTTTGTTATCGCAGCTTTATTTGAGCGAGGTGTCGCATGCGCCGCATGATGAGCATGGCGAGCACGCCGAGCACGGCGCTGACGAATCCCACGCTCACGGGCTGACCGGGCAGGAAGCCACAAGCTTGGCAACTTGATTTGAGTTTAATAGTAAACGCGCGTCGAGCGGCGCCGGGCAAACGCGCCCGCACACGTTGACGCGCAGGATTGGTTAAGTGGGATATAACGCAGGAGAGCAGCGACATACTTCGATCACGCTTTGCATTTTGAAGCTAATGTCTGTCTCGCTGGCGCGCCGTTGTAAGAGGGGCGGCGAATACCGGATGCAGGCGAAATAATACAGTCGCAGATCTTTTGGTTACTTCCCATGATTTCGGGGCCGGCGCTTCCACTCGCTTACGCAAGTGGCCGGACAGTCGGCCTCAGCAGGAGAAACGAATGAGAAAACTTAACTTGCTGTTTATGGCAGTGGTCGGCGTGCTGATGAGTGCGATGCCGGTCCTGGCCCAGGCGGGCGCAGAGCCGGCCGTCGATCACAACGTAGGACTTAAGGCGATTGCGGCCGGCGTTGGCTTTGCTATCGCCGTCGTTGGCGGGGCGTTGGGACAGTCGCGCATCGGTGCGGCGGCGTGCGAAGGCGCGGCGCGTAATCCGGGTGCGGCGGCGAAGATTCAGACCATGATGATTTTGGGTCTGGCGCTGATTGAATCACTGGTGCTGTTTGCGCTGGTGATCGTGTTCGTAAAGACCTAGTCTCAAGAGCATCTGGACTTCGATCGGAATGCGGGCGGGGCTTCCAAGCCTCGTCCGCAGTTTTGTTTCTGTAGCTGCACCTCAGTAGGTTTCCGGGTTCTGTTCATCCTCAGTTGAAGGCCGATCCACTAAACAACGCAAAGTCACACCAAAAACCATTTTAGTGTCAGAAAGTGTAGTTTCGTGGATCGTTTTGTTTGAGCTTTGCTCAAATTGCCGCATCTTTGCCGCTCTGCAAACGTCTGTGATACGCTCACAACATCTCCCAAGTAAAAGCATTCTACCGAAGTAGGCCAGACATTCTTGTCTGTCCTCATACTTGAGATGACAGGCAGGAATGCCTGTTCCACAGCGAGGCCTTGCGGTTCAAATGAAAAAGTGTCCGAAGTGCGGAACCGAATACCCCGACGCAAACACCTTGTGTCCCTCCGACGGTATTGCTCTGGAAAAAACGGACGACTCATTGCTGGGCCAGACGCTTGCGGGAAAATATCGCATCGAAGAACGACTCAGCGAAGGCGGCATGGGCACTGTCTACCGCGGCACACACGTGTTGATGGACAAGACTGTGGCCGTTAAAGTGCTGCGTCCCTCGCTGGCCGCAGATGAAAAGATCGTCGCGCGCTTTTCCAGGGAAGCGCGGGCGGCCTCGCGCATCTCGCATCCCCATGCACTCAGCGTTACCGACTTCGGCGAAGCTGAAAACGGCGTCGTGTTTCTGGTGATGGAGTATCTCGACGGGAAAACGCTCAAGCAGATCATTCGCGAAGATGGACCGATGGCCTTGACGCGCGCGGTTGAGATCCTGAGGCAGGTTGGTGGCGCACTCGACGCCGCGCACACTGAAGGTGTAGTACATCGCGACCTGAAGAGCGACAACATCATGCTGTTGAGCAGCTCGGGGACCGACTACACCAAGGTGCTCGATTTCGGAATCGCGAAAATCAAGGAAGCTGACGGCGCCTATGATCCAGGGCTAACTGCGCCCGATCTGGTAATCGGCACGCCGCAGTATATGTCGCCGGAGCAGTGTTCCCAGTCGCCCGATATCGACGCGCGTTCCGATATCTATTCGCTCGGCGTAATTCTTTATGAATTGCTGGTCGGCCATGTCCCGTTCACCGGGGAATCGCCGACGGCGATCATGTTGAAGCATTTGCAGGAACCGGCGCCTTCGGTGTTGGACGAGCGAAGCGATGTGCCGCGAGCCGTTGGCACCGTGATCGCGCGCGCACTCGCGAAGGAGCCGGAAGCTCGTTACCAGACGGTCAATGAGCTGGTGGAAGACTTTACGATCGCGGCGGGAATGCTACCGGCGTCAGCAACTCCGGCGGCCAGCCACCCACGCATAGGAGTTCCGGTAGACTCCGCCGCTGAGTTTGACGGAACCGATGAAGAAACGTTGGTGAGAAAGAGATTCACCACTCCGATGGAGCCACCGGTGCGGAACGAAATGCCGCCGCCGGCAGCAAATTTTTCGCCGTGGAAGATTCTCGTTCCGTCGGCAATTGGGTTGTTACTGATCTTCGGAGTGATCTACGCGTTCACGCGCAACTCCCAGTCGCCTACCGATGGACAGCCAGGGTCAACTTTGATGGCCGATCCGAATAGCCAGCCGGTCGAAGCGGCCTCGCCGGCAACCGGCCAAAGCGAAGCTGGCATTCCGGTGGGTGGCCTGACAAATCCTGGGAGCACGCCAAACGTCAACGCGGATGCT
>JANMVC010000664.1:0-13554 GCA_031392315.1 Pyrinomonadaceae bacterium
TAAAGCTGATCAAGCGATCCGGTGATTAGGATGTCAGGGTCAAGATAGATCAACGACTCGCACCGTCTTTCGCAAATCAGATGCTCAAGGAAACTGGCTTTGGCGGCAGTGCACAACTCTTTGAGATTGTATTTGAAACAAAACTCCGGAAGTTTGGGGATTTTCAACTCATCGAGTCTAACTGTCTCGAAACACTCGTCAGCTGGATTGATGTAACCTTCAAAATCATCGACGATCAGCACGTAAACTTTGCCATCGCTGTATTGGGAAAGAAACGACTGTGCCAGCGTCCGCGCAAACGCCACGTAATTTTTGGCGATGATGGTGCAGAGGATGCGGTCACTCATTTAGCTATTCGCAACTTCCATCAAGTTTTTCTCGAGCCGATCGACACTCTTCTCAACGGCCCAATTCTGAGCAACGTTGGCGACTCCAGTTTCTCCCATTTTTCTCGCCAACGCTGGATCGCCTAACAGTTGCTCGACAGCTCTCGCAATGCTTTCTGGTTCAGGGTCAACCAGCAAACCATTCCTGCCATGATCCACTGTTTCGCGTAGGCCGCCCTCGGCCACACCAACCACCGGCAGTCCGCAGGCATTCGCCTCAAGCACCCCAAAACCGAATGGTTCGAGGCGCGGCGTGCAAAGCAGCAGCGCCGCCCGGTTCAAAATATTTACGACCTCAGCATCCGAAATCGCGGTTTGAATACGAAGCTCAACGGCCGATGAGCGCGCCAATTCAGTGATTGTGTCGCGGTAACTCCGGCTGCCTGAATTGGCGATCCAAACAAGCGGCGGTCGTGGCTCCGGAAGCAACGCGACGGCCCTGATGGCGAGGTCAATGTGCTTGATTGGATCAATTGAGCCGACGCCAACAATGAAGCTCTCGCGCTCCAGGTTGAGATTGCGAAAGAGCTTCGTGTCCACTCCCAGATAGCAAACACGAGCTGCGACGCCGTAAGCTCGCAGCACGCTTTCGCGACTGAAATAGGAGTTAACCAGGACACGGTCGCAGGCCTGTACGTTGAGCCATTCCTGCTTTGCTTGCAGACGCAGAGTCTGCAAATTGGGATAAGTCGCCCGTATTCCCCGCAGGTTGAATAAAGACGAACCCAACTTATCCTCAGCGCCCGAAACCCACGGCAAAACTGGCGCTGCCTCATATAGGAACCGGCACGGCTCCTGAAGATACAACACCTTTTTCATGCGCAGATGTCGCAGGACAAAAGGCACGTAGTAGCCAACTGAACTATTCGCAAATAGCAGATCAAATTGCCCCGCAGCAATCTCCTGGGCGCAACGCCTACATGCCTCGTCGAATGCCTGCATGCGCGCGATCGCTTCGGTGTACCAGGGAGCCAGCCACCTCGTTAATCCCGCGCGAGGTTTTCTAAACTCGGTCGGGACAACTCGTTCAGGCGCAAATTCTGATAGCGGCAAATATGATTGATCGGCAGAGTCCAGGCACCAACACGAAACCTGGTGTCCGCGCTCAACCAAACCACGTACGTGGTAATAGAGAGCGCGCTTTCCCCCACCGCTGGGCAAGTTATGCCAAACTGCAATTTTCATCGGTCAGCTTTATTAGGGATGTCGATCAAGATACAACCGGGGATTGCTCGCGCATTACACTCAACCATTAAGAGCCCGCTTGACGCGCACGAATGAGCCCTCTAGACTGAATTGTTCCATAGTTCAAGTTGCCGAAGTGAATAAGCTTTTCCCTTCAGGATCTAATCACGTCCCTCCTGATTTCACACAAGTCCCATTGCCCGAGTCTTACTTATGGCCATCAGCGAAAACGCCAGGCCGCGTGTGTCTCGACGACCGGAATCTTACGGCGAATTTTCTGAGAGCGCTAACCAGTAGCTATCGCTACCTCGAAAGCATGATTAACATTCGGGTCAGCAAAAGATGGACGCCGCTTGATCTGCGGGAATATTTGGGCACACCGCAAACTACTTCACTTTCTGATATTGAGTCTTAAAGCAACATGCCCTCGGTAAGCATCATCATTCCCACGCACAATCGGCCGCACCTTTTGGCGCGCGCTGTTGAGAGCGCACGCGCAGCGGGCGCCGACGTTGAAATTATCGTCGTCGATGATGCGTCCCAGGATGAAACAGCTGCGGTCTGCGCCCAGCTTCCCGGCATCAATTACATTCGTCTTGAGCGCAATCAGGGCGTGGCCGGTGCGCGCAACCTGGGTATCCTGGCCAGCACGACGGAGTTTGTCGCTTTTTTGGACGACGATGATTTGCGGTTACCCGGTTCTCTTGATTTGCAGGTAGCCAAACTTGCTGCTGCTCCCGAGGCCGGATTCGTTTGTGGCGCGATGCTGATCGCCGATCAGAACTATCGACTGACGGGCGAAGTTTCGTCGCCGCCAAAGGTGGGGGACGATGCTTTTTGGCAACTCCTGGAGCTCGATTTTCCGGTCATGCCGTTGAGCGTCGTCATTCGCAAGCAATGCTTTCTGAGCGCCGGCTTGCTGAATCGTCGCATTTCGGGAATCGACGATTGGGACATTCTGGTGCGCATCGCTGAGTTGTTTCCGGTCATGACCATGGCAGAGCCGGTGGGGATCTATCGTCAACCAGCGCCATGCTCCGGACAAGGCTCATCAGTTCAATCCGGCCAACTTGCACGGGCGGCAAGACATCAGTTGCAACTCTTCGCGCTGCCGCGAGTAAAAGCTCTTGCCCAGTCACAGCGCCAGGCGATTCGCCGGCGAACGATTAATAGGGTTGCCGACACTTTGCTCTGGAATGCCTGGAGAAATTTGCCCCAAAAAGAATTTGGCTTCGCGGCCGCCAACATCATGACGGCCCTGCGGCTTAATCCTTTGCGCGCGCTGCGTCCTGCTGTTTTTCGCAGGATGGGAAAAACACTTGACGATCGTTTGACCAGGAGGGATTCAGACCCAGGTGGTTTGAAGACGCCAATTGCTTAACTCAGGACTATTGCTTAACAACTGATTTGATGTCGCTAACGAGCATCATTGTCACAACGCATAACCGTCCACAATTGCTGCGCCGCGCGGTCGAAAGTGCGTTCGCTGCCGGGACCAACGTCGAAGTGGTCGTCGTCGATGATGCTTCAACTGACGAGACTGCGGCACTCTGTAGAGAATTGGCGGCGATCAAATACGTTCGCGTCGAGCGCAACCAGCGCGTGGCTGGAGCGCGCAACCTGGGCTTGCTGGTCAGCACCGGCGAGTACATTACGTTTCTTGACGACGATGATGTGCGTTTGCCCGGTTCCCTCGAACGTCAGATCAAATTGCTTGAAGCAAACTCGGAGGCTGGATTGATTTACGGTCAGGCAATCCTGATGGATCAAACCGGCAAGTCAACGAATCAAAGCTACCCGCGTGTCTGCCCTCAAGGCGATGTGCTTTGGGAGTTGCTCGGTCAAAATTTCATTCCTTGTGGCACCGCGGTATTTCGGCGTTCGTGTCTTGATCGCGTTGGCCTCCTCGACCAAAGTCTCGCGGGACTTGACGACTGGGATTTCTGGATACGAATTGCGGAGCTTTACTCAATCATTGCCCTGGAGGAGCCCGTGCTGTGTTGGCGGCAGTCAACGCCGGCGTCGCAGCAAGGAACCTCGGCCGCGGCCCTGATTGTTTCGCGAAGTGTTCAGCAATTCCAGGAAACCTGGCAAAACCTGCCCCGAGTGGCGAGCGCCTCGCGAAGAATGAAACGCGGTGCGTGGCGTCGCTTTTCGGCAAACATGTGCGCGCATCTTGGTTATCAAGCCTGGCGCGCGCTGCGAGATCGCCAGGTAGTTCAGGCAACCAGAAATCTCTTAGCTTTGGTACGTCTGAGTCCTGCGGCAATGCTCGGCCTGTTGCGGATAAAAAATGCGCATAGTCCTCTGTAAAGGTCAGGTGCTTGGTCCCATCAGCGGTGCGGATGAGACGCTCGTAACCTACGCCGTTCAACTCCAGAAAGCGGGGCACTCAGTCTCGGTGCTGCTCATGTATCGTTCTGCCAGGAGCGACCCATACGCACAACGACTGTCAGACACCGGAGTCCCGGTGTCCTGGATCGCGTCGAAGTTTGCGCACGGGCCCCTGGACACCGCACGCAAAATCGGGCGCAAGCTCCTGGGGACATTCCCGTCGTCAAAGCAAATCATCAGAAATGGCGCCCAACGTGTGGTCACTGGCATGGCCGGCCGCAACTACGAGCAGTGTCGGGATTATCTCAAGCAACAAAATGCTGACCTGATGCACATCATCACGCCCGATCCAAGCGCGATGGTCATGATCCGCGCCGGTCACGGCGCTGGTGTGCCGGTAATTTATCAGGAGCTGGGATTGCCGTATCACCCGCCTGATTTCGCATCCTATTATCGAGACTTCACGACCGTGCTGCCGCTCTGCTCCGAGGTTGCGGCACTCTCGCCGAAACTCCTTGAGTACTGCCGCGAGACTTTGCCTACTCCAAACCGGTTCTCGGTATTGCCGATCATGTCGGAAGAAATAACCAACGGCAACCGTGCGCCGCAGCAAACTAATGGACACGTTAAGTTCGGCTTCGCCGCGCGCCTGGAAGAAGTGAAAGGCCCAATAGTCTTGACGGAGGCGTTTGCCGTCACCCGCGACCATGTGCCGGGGGTGCGCTTAAAGCTTGCTGGTGAAGGTTCAGAGAAGAAACAGGTGGCGGCGCTGGCGCGGTCGCTGGGCTTCGCCGACCACTATGATTACCACGGTATCTACAATCGGCCCGAAGAGAGAACATCGTTCATGCACGACCTCGACGTTTTTGTGATGCCATCGTTTACCGAAGGAACCCCCAATAGCATTGTGGAAGCGATGGCCAACGGGAAACCTATTATTGCTTCGGCTGTCGGCGGGATTCCCGATATGATCGATCACAACTCCGGCATTCTGGTGCCGCCGGGCGATCCTCGAGCGCTGGCAAAAGCGATGATCGTGCTGGCTAAGAATCCTGAACTACGCCGGCAGATGGGCGAAGCGGCGCTTAGGCGCTATCGAGTTCTGTTTTCACCTGATGCCGTCCTGCCCTTGATGCTGGAAACATACGCGCGCGTTGCGAGGGGAGCGCGGCGGCGTGAGTCCGTTGAGGTGAACCCAGGTTCTCATCCGTGGAGCAGTTTTTACTAACTGGCATATGCCCGACTGACGACGTAGCAGTACGTTAGGTTAATGGACGTTTCTGGACGCGCGACGAAATGGCGATTTCTTGTAGGCGATTGAAAGAATTGGCGTCCCGTACGGGAGTCGAACCCGTGTCGCCGCCGTGAAAGGGAAGCGACCTATGGTAATTCAACATAACTTAGCGGCATGGATAGCACTTTACTGCATTTGAAGGACTCACGGGTACGCTGATTGGACCCTTAATGGACCCGCGGAAAGGTCGCTGCGGACTTTCTGTGATCAGTCGATTCTTGGCTTGAGAGGCGGCGGTCTGAAATAACATCAACCTAGCTCTGGTGCGGTACAATTTTCCGGTCCGGCGGTGATATGAAACATCACCAGCGACTCGGGCAGGCAGCAGTTGTGTTCAATTCCTATGGGTCTTTCGGGCGCAAACTTGGCACCGCTCCGTGCATTCTGCCTTCGTGAAAGCGGACCTCCTGCCGGGTTAGAGCGGCGCGCAACTCCTCGCCGTCGCCCATGAAGAGGTTGCCTCCCACTTCCAAAACGCAGGCGCCAACTTCGGACGGAGGTAAGGCAGCAACCAGCTCGCGGGCCTCGATAAGCATGTGATGCCATCGGCGCGAAAGTTCGGCCGCGTCGGGAGGAGGGCCGTCAAAGGCGAGCGCTTCGATCTCCGCCGCTGAGTAGCGCGCGGACCTTCCCGCCTGATCCAGGATCCCGGCCGGACTAAAGCCAGGATCTTTGCCACTGGCAGCCCACGCCAGGTAGCCCAGCCGTTGGATCCGTTCGTGGCAATTGACCACGTCAACCCAGTCGCGCGCTTCCAGGCGGCCCACGAGGGCGAGCACCTTGTTGGTGGCCAGGTCGAACGGATGCAGCGTCAAGCCAAAATCTTCATGCCGCACCAAAGGGAAAAAGCGAAATGCGCTGTCGGCCGCCCATTGCACTATTACGCTCTCCCCTGCCTTGCTTATTTCAGCTTCGACGAATCCGTCGCGCTCTCGTTGCGTTTGGATTCGATAATCATGGGATTCAAGTAACTTGCGATCAGCTTGCCAACTGGTAGTCACTGCCTCAGTGCTGTCATGAAACAGATCGATGTCGCGCGAAACTCGCGCGGCTTCGGTCAGCGTATTTAGCGCCACGCCGCCGGCAACATAGCTCTCGCCGCTAGCTATATGTTGATCGGCAATTAAGCGGCAGACGGCGCGCTGGAATTCTGTAAGAGCCATTGTCTGAGGGTCGCTGCCTTGCGAAACGCTGCTACGTCGCCGTGGCGCTCGATGTATTCCAGAATGCGGCAGGCGTCGCTGGGCCTCTGCGGATAATAGTCTTCACGCAGAAACCACAGGCAACGCGTCCGGTACTCATCTACCAGTGCGTTCACGCTCTGCATAACCAAGTCTGGATCGTGATTCATCAGTGCCGAGTCTAGCACGAGTGGCAATCTGCACGCCCAAGTTCCAAGTTGGGATCTGAGACCTGGGACTTGAGACCCGGACCCGAGACTGGTCTGCCCTGTCAGAATTGACAGTTACCGTTGCCCTCCGCCTCCTCTCTAGAGTTAGGCCTGTTGATTGGGTAGAGAGAACGCATTTCATCAGTTTCATGCGTGACATGAACCTGAAACTTGATCCCAAAACTTTGGCAACTGTGCCGAGCTTGAGCTTATGGTTGCGGCGAGGGGATATCGAGGTTGAATGAAACAAAGTTTGAAGCAATTATTTTGTTGTGTGCCAGGCAGCACCGCATCCAGAAACGTCCATTAGAAATGTCCATTAAGAAACACTTCGGCGGCACGACGTTAGCGCAGAGCTCAAAAATTGTAAGGAAATTGGCGTCCCGTACGGGAGTCGAACCCGTGTCGCCGCCGTGAAAGGGCGGTGTCCTAGGCCACTAGACGAACGGGACGTATCTGGCGAGTAAATTACGCATGCGGCAAACGGTAAACTTAACGTACCCGATTATTGCTGTCAAACGCGGCTCGAATGTATGGTTGGTGGCGGCAGGTAAAGAAAATAAAAGGCGTCACTGTTCTCACTCCAGCAACGCCCTCGACTCATAACTTGGAGTGGTTATGAGGTGCGCCGTTTCCAGCGCACGGCGAACACATTCAGCGCTCGCCCAATTGTGATGGCTTATATCCAACGTGTTGTGAGGGAGGCAAGCCCTGACGAGAATAGGGCGAAAACCATTTCTTACCAGAGTTTTTACATTAGCACCGATGCCGAGCGCTGCCGACTTGCTGATCCACCTCTCGAACCCGGAAACCGCTGGAGGTTTACTATTCCCTTTGCCGGCTTTCGATCCAAAAATTTGGAGGCCACCCCAATCCCTTGGATGAAAACCAGGACGAAGACTCACGACAGCAATCAACACTGAGAAAATTGCTCAATGTTCTTCTACAACGCACCGGGATCTTTTTGCTGGAACGAGATATGCCTAAAAAGTGGCGAACTCTTCTAAGAAATCGGGCAATGGTTCTTTAACCGGATGACCGAGACCTACTCCCAGCATCAGTTTCGATTGCACACCCTGATCCGGCGCAATCCTTTGTCTAACTCAAACAACCAAACCCAGGAGGCCACATGAGAAGAATCTTGTGTTCGAAAAGCTTTATTGTTTTGGCAGTGATCTTTATGTTCGGTAGTGTCGTCCACGCCCAGACGGGACGCGCCACTGTTAAGGGAACAGCGAAAGATCAGCAGGGAAATGTGGTGGCTGGTGCCGCCATAACGCTCACAAATGCTGACAGGAATTTCAGTCGCACGCAGACATCCACCGAGAATGGTGACTATATCTTCACCTCAATTCCCCCAGGCACTTATAAGCTGGAGGTCGAGGCTGCTGGTTTCAAGAAGGTCGCCATCTCGGATATTCAGGCTCTCGTCGATACGACAATCGAAGTTAATGCCGCTTTGGAAGTTGGGTTGGTGTCGGAAACGGTAAATATCACCTCGGGCTCTGACGCGCCACTGAATACCAGCGATGCCACCCTCGGCACCAGCTTCGAAAGAAAACGAATTGTTGATCTCCCGCTCAACGCCAACAATGTCGTAGGGCTGCTCTCGCTGCAACCGGGTGTTACGCGCTCCGGTTACGTTAATGGTGGCCGCGCCGACCAGGCCAACGTCACCCTCGACGGCATTGACGTAAACGAGCAGCAGCGCGGCCTCGACGTTGTTACCGACGAAGCATTTGCCAGCGTGGTGCGCGTCACTCGCGACTCGCTGCAGGAATTTCGCGTGACTACCACCAACCCCAACGCGGATGCCGGCCGTTCCTCTGGCGCTCAGGTTTCTTTGGTTACGCGGTCTGGCTCAAACGATTTTCATGGGTCGCTATTCCACACACACAGAAACACTATTACCTCCGCCAACGACTTCTTCAACAACGCGGCAGGCGTCGCGCGCCCGCAACTTTTGCGAAATATCTTCGGCGGCTCGATTGGTGGGCCGATCAAGCGTGACCGAGCGTATTTCTTCGGCACCTATGAAGGCTTTCGTGAGGCAACTGGAACTTCGGCCGTCCGCGAGGTACCGCTCCCTTCGCTCGGTCAGGGCATCGTGCGTTACTTCACTGACAGCGGCGCCAGCGACGTGGGTTGTCCAGCCGGCACTCCGGCAGGCGTAAGTTGTCTAACACCCGCCGAGATCAGTGCGGCTTACATTGCCGTCAACGGCGTCTCCCCCGGCATTAATGCATCTGCCCTCTCGGTGCTGGCTGCGGCGGCGACAAAATATCGCGCTAACGACACCACTGTTGGTGATGGACTGAACACGGGCGGCTTTCGCTTTAATGCAACTACGCCGAAGAGACTGAACGTGTATCACACCAGATTCGACTTCAATGTCACCGATCGGCAGACACTGTTTGTCCGAGGCGCTTATCAGGACGACCTGCTTACTCAAGTCAGACAATTCCCTGACACCATTGCTCCCGCGTTTTGGAACCATCCCAAAGCGGTTGCGGTGGGCCACACGTGGACTGCCTCGAACAACTTCGTTAACCGGTTTACGGCCGGTCTTTCGCGCGCATCGTTTACGGATGGCGGCGACTCGACCGACAATTCTGTCAATTTCCGTTTTATCTATCAGCCCCTGGCTTTCTCGCGCTCGCTCAGCCGCACCACGCCCGTCTACAACTTCGTGGACGATGTTTCCTGGATCAAGGGCAATCACACCTGGGGATTCGGCGGTAACGTCCGCCTGATTCGTAACAACCGCACGACCTTCGCTGGTTCTTACGACAGCGCCGTCGTCAATCCCTCTTATTACGACTTCTCGGGAGATTCCGTCATCTTCGATGTCTACGGAAGTTTCGATCCGATCTTCCCCGATGTCATTAGTGGTGGGGAAACCGATCTGCGCGATGCTCTATCATCCGTAATTGGACGCTTCTCCCAGTTTGACGCGAACCTCGTCTACGACAAGAGCGGCAAGCTGCAACCTTCGGGAACTCCCACCAAGCGAACGTTTGCGACTGAAGAGTATGAGGTTTATGGGCAAGACTCCTGGCGCATTCGTCCGGATTTTACCCTTACCTACGGTCTGCGTTGGGGAACTTCAACACCCGTCTATGAAACCCAGGGAGTTCAAGTTAAGCCCACCACCAGCCTCGGAGGGTATTTCGATCAGCGGCGGGCGAGCGCCTTTAACGGGGTTCCTTTCAATGCTCCCATTACCTTCGACCTGGCAGGTAAGGCAAACAACCGGCCCGGCTACTACAAACAAGACTGGAACAACTTCGCACCCGCGATTGCTTTCGCCTGGTCGCCAGACTTCGGCGACAACTTCCTTGGTAAGCTTTTCGGACGCAATGGCAGAGGCGTTCTTCGCGGTGGTTGGCGTATGACCTACGATCGCATTGGTAGCCAACTGGCGGTGACCTTCGATCTGAATTCGGTACTCGGATTCACCGGCAGCCAGGGCAATTCCGCCAACACCTTCAATGTCAGCGATCGACTCGGGCCATTGTTTACCGGACCGAATCCAAGCGTTCGCGGCAGCGTCGGGACGATAGCGACCTCGTTAACCTTCCCGTTGACAATTTCTTCCAATGAAGATCAGCGCATCGAACAGTCGTTAGACGACACGCTGACGACGCCATACAACTACAGCTTCAATTTGTCGTATGGACGTGAACTGGGAAAAGGTTTGACGTTGGAGGCCAGCTATGTCGGACGTTTCGCGCATAATCTGTTGGCCTCGCGCGACATCATGCAACTGAACAATATTCGCGATCCGCAGTCGCAACTGACGTTCTACGAGGCGATGAACAAGCTGGTAGACCATCGCTACGCCAATACGCCAATCAATTCGGTCCCGGATATTCCATACTTCAACAATCTATTTCCCTTCATGCCGGCATGGTGGGGAGATTTGTCGTTGACCCCGACGCAGGCGGCGTATGCGTTTATCGCATTTCCCGCTATCGGCGGCGCCGGCATCACCGATTACACGTTCGTGCAGTTGCTCTGGGACGACAGCCCCACCTGTACAACTTGTCCATTTGGCGGCGGCCCGGCCAAATTCAACAACATGTTCTATCAGCCGCAGTTTGCAGCGCTGTCCAGCTTCGGCACTTTCGCCCGCTCAAATTACAACGCGTTGCAGTTGAGCCTGCGTCAACGGCTCGGCAACGACTTCTCCTTCGACATCAACTACACCCTGAGCCATTCACTCGACAACGCTTCAGGCCTGCAAGCTTCGACTGCTTACGCAACCGCGTTTGTGGTTAACGCACTCGATCCGGACCAGAACTATGCCACCTCTGATTTCGACGCGCGCCATATCATTAACGCAAATTGGTCGATGGCGTTACCGTTTGGTCGCGGCAAGAAGTTTTTGAGCGATTCGAATTCCATTACCAATGGAATCTTTGGCGGTTGGCAACTCACCGGTATTTTCCGTTACAACACTGGCCTGCCATTCCAGACACCGTTTGATGCCAGCCGCTGGGCCACCAACTGGAACGTGCAGTCAAATGGAGTTCGTGTCCGCCCGGTTGAAGCAGCACCGACGCGCGGCGCGAGTCCCAATGTATTCGGCAACGCCAAAGCGGCGCTGGCCGCTTTCCGCAATGCGCGCCCTGGTGAAGTAGGCGATCGCAATGTCCTGCGCGGTCCTGGCTATTTCTCGCTGGACACCGGACTCTACAAGAGTTTTAACCTGCCCTGGGAGGGTCACACGCTCCAGTTTCGCTGGGAAGTCTTCAACGTGACGAACACCCAGTTTTTCGATGCCGACTCGATTGCCGACCTCGGTCTGCCGCGAGACCCATACCTGCGCAATCTGGATCCAACCCCGGATTTTGGCAGGTTTACGGCCACTCAGGTTCCTCTCAACGAAACCAAAGCAGGCCGCATCATGCAATTTGCTTTGAGGTATCAGTTTTAGTTTGCGTAACTGCGCAAACTTTTTCAGGCGGGCTGAAGTGTAAAACTTCAGTCCGCCTTTCTTTTATCCTTGCGGTTATCCCCGCGGCTTCGCCACGCCGAATAAACCAGTGTCAAACACAGCGACAGCCAGGCCAGCCCTTCCGCGAGTGCGCCCAACACATCGCTCAGGTAATGGGCGCCGAGATACATGCGGCTGAAACCCACCAGCGCGATCAGCAAGCTAGCCGAAAGTGCCACGAGGACGCGGGTGGCAACGCGCTCGGTATGGGCCATGAAGTACGCCGCCAGCACTGTGACCAGCACAGTCGCTGTCATCGTGTGGCCGCTGGGAAAGCTGTAGCCCGTCAGAGCCAGAATTGGTTCGTTGATAAAAGGCCGCGGGCGATGGAAGACATACTTCAAAAATTTGTTCAGAATCATCCCACCAAAAACCGAAAGCCAGATGGCCGCCAGCCAGTAAGGACGTCGACGCCAAAGTAGAAATAGACCAAAGGCCAGCGCGACAGGAATCGCAGTCCAACTCGATCCCAGCTCGGTCGCGACTCGAAGCAGAATAACTAGCGACGGTGATCGGTGTGTCTGAAGCCAGGTGCTGAGTGTTACGTCGGTAAGCGTTAGCGGCTCACCATTGGTAACGTTTTCTCCAATCGCACCTACGACCAACGTCATCACGGTGAAGGCTAGGAGGCCGGCAACGAGATGCCAACTGATGAATTGTTTTGTTTGGGCTTGATTCTTCACGTCGTCGGAGTAGGACAGACATTCTTGTCAGTCCATTCTGGGATATCACTTCAAGCTTAAGTCGGGACAGGCAGGAATAGTAGGCAAAAGCTGTTGCAAAGCCTAGCAGCATGCGAGACCGCCGCAGGAAGCACTCAAGCTTTTCCCTGTGACCGTGGGCGTCCCGCCCGCAATGAGCGCGGAGTGCGAACAACGCATATCACGGCACACTCCCCGTGGATGGTGCTTTGGCGGTCACGAAGCGGGCGAGACGCCCGCGCCCCTGGTAGAGAGCCTGAGCTATACTCATCATCCATGACAAAACAACATTCGCATTCCGTCGACGTGGGCGCGATCGCGCATCGCTCAGTAGTTGAAGCCGGCTTCGAGCCTGATCTCGATGAAGCGGTGCTGAAGCAGGTGAAATCGATCACCGCCGCGCCGCCTTCTATAATTCCCAACTCTGCCGTGCGCGATCTGCGCAAGCTGCTCTGGTCGTCGATCGACAATCGGGAGTCGCGCGATCTCGATCAACTTGAATATGCGGAAGCGTTGCCTAACGGTGACACGCGATTACTGGTGGCGATCGCTGATGTAGATGCATTTGTGCCGAAGGATTCCGCAATCGATCAGCGGGCAGCCCAAAACACCGTTTCCGTTTACACGGGCGTCAGAACATTTCCGATGCTCCCCGAAGAGTTGTCGACAGATTTGACTTCGCTCATCGCCGGTGAGGATCGTCTGGCAGTTGTTACTGAAATGGTGGTGGCCGCTGATGGCTCGGTTAAGAGCGCGGATGTCTACCGCGCGGTCGTTCGGAGTCGGGCAAAACTAGCTTACGAACCAGTCGGTGCCTGGCTCGACGGCAAGGCGCCCGCGCCCGAAAAAGTAGTGGCAGTGCCTGGACTGGAAGCGCAGATCGAATTGCAGTTTGCTACAGCCAACCGGCTGGCCAGATTGCGCACGCGGCAGGGCGCACTCGAATTCGGAACGATCCAGGCAAATCCGGTGGTTAACGATCAGGGGAAGGTGACTGAGCTTGCCGTGGTCGAACCCAATGGCGCCCGCGAGCTGATTGCCAGCTTCATGATTGCGGCGAATGTTGCGATGGCGACGTTTCTTGAATCCGCGGGCCGTTCATCTTTGCGCCGCGTAGTTCGCACTCCCAAATATTGGTCGCGCATCGTCGAGATTGCTGAGGAACTCGGCGAGAAGTTGCCTGCGGAGCCGAACTCGCAAGCGCTGGCCGAATTTCTGCAGCGTCAGAAAGCCGCTGACCCGGTCCACTTTCCCGACCTGTCGCT
>JANMVC010000009.1:0-10048 GCA_031392315.1 Pyrinomonadaceae bacterium
GGAGTTTAATCGCCCAGACAAGCGGGCAATCACGGTGGGCCAATTGCTGACGCATACCTCAGGGCTGCCGGCGTGGCGTCCGCTCTACATCCTTGCGGAAGGAAAGCCAGAGCGTGCCCTCGCCGTGATTGCCGATGTTGCTTTGGAATACGCTCACGGCACGCGCGTCGTTTACTCCGATCTGGGATTCATCACCCTCGGCTTGCTGTTGGAGAAACTGAGTGGAAAACCTTTGGCCCAACAGGCGCAGGAAGAAATCGTCCAGCCGCTCAAACTTGAGCGCACTTTCTTCAACCCGTCGCTAGCAATGCAGACAGGCATCGCAGCCTGCGAAACAGGCAACGCTTATGAACGGAATACGTGTGCGGAAACCAAGGCCGGCGAATATCAAGACTGGCGGCAGGATATTATCTGGGGACAAGTGCACGACGGGAACGCGCATTTCCTGGGAGGCTCCGCCGGGCACGCCGGACTCTTCTCAACCGCAACGGAAACACTGGCCCTGGCAAATCAATTTCTTGAAAGCCCATCGAACAACGCGGCCAGTCGCAATCCGCTGCTTAAGTCCGAGACCCTCAAACTGTTTCGCGAGAACCTGACTCCGGGACTAGATGAAAGTAGAAGCATCGGTTGGATGCTGGCCAAAACGAGCGGATCGTCCGCCGGCCCACATCTCCCGCCTGATAGTTTTGGTCACACCGGATTCACCGGCACCAGTTGCTGGATCGACCCGCAGCACCAACGCGTCTTCATTCTGCTCACCAACCGCACCCACGCCCGCGCGCTTCCTTTTGTAAACATCAACAGCGTTCGGCGGCAGTTCCACAGTCTTGCCGTTGCTGCACTTGGGGCTTTTGCGAGCTAGTTTGCTGTTGGCGGGTTCTGCGGGAGCAGCGTAAACGACGTCAGGCCGATGAAAACACGATCGCCGCGGCGCAGTCTGACGGCCATCGTCTCGGGTTTGGGTCTCGTGGCGATGATTGGCTTCGCCGTCTGGCTCTCAGGGGTTTCCGTAGTGAGGTAAAAGGGCGTATCGCCGCTCTCACCCGAACTGCCACCGGTCGGATCAAGCCGAATGCGCAGTCGCTCATAAGCGCCGACGAAGCTGGTCTCCTCGACGATTCCACTCGCAAAGTAGGATTGTCCGGACGCCGGATCCTGGGTCAGGCCCAACGAGACATCCTCAGGACGAAAGATGAGCTTCACGGGCTGACCATCGCTAAACTTCTCCGCATCTATCTTCGCTGCAATTTTCGCCCCGCCAAACTCAACATGATCCTTTCGCGCTATGCCTTCGAGAATGTTGGCCGCGCCGAGAAACGTCGCCACATACTCGGTCGCCGGATTGTTGTAAACCTCAGCGGGCGTGCCGATCTGTTCGATATGGCCCACGTTGATTACCGCGATGCGATCTCCCAACTCGAGCGCCTCTTCCTGGTCATGCGTAATAAAAATCGCCGGCACATTTACCTTCTTCAGTAATTCGCGTATCTCGCGGCGCAAACGTGTCCGCGTTTGTGCATCGAGCGCTCCGAAGGGTTCATCGAAAAGCAAGACTTCGGGATCGTAAGCGAGCGTGCGCGCAATCGCCACACGCTGTTGTTGCCCTCCGGAGAGTTGCGAGGGATATTTTTTTCGATGCTCCTCCAGTTGAACCAAAGAAAGAAGCTCCTGGACCGTCTTCTTGATCTCCTTGCGCTTGCGCTTCCTGATTCTGAGCCCGTAGCCGATATTTTTTTCGACTGTCATTTTCGGGAAAAGCGCATACGACTGGAAGATCACACCGACTCCGCGCTCGCGTGCCGGCAGTTCGGTCACGTCTTTGCCATGGATCATAATCTTTCCCGTGTAGGGCTGTTCGAGACCGGCAATGATGCGGAGGATTGTGGTCTTTCCGCTTCCCGACGCTCCCAACAGAACCAGCGCCTCGCCTTCAGCTACGTCAAACGAAATATTTTGCAGCACACTTGTCTTGCCAAAAAACTTACTAATGCCCACCACGCTGGCCGCGGCAGTCGGCAAGTTTTCCTTTGGCGTCAGGTTTTCCATACTTCTGGCAGCTTGGGCCATCAACTAATCCTCGAGCAACAAACCAGTGTCCGACAAACTTTCAGTTTGTCGCTTTGCCGTTTGTCGACAAACTAAAGTTTGTCGGACATGACCCTCAATCTACATCAAGCCAGTCGCGGGCAAAAAACAGCACGCTGAAAATCAGAAACGAAAAGAGCGCGAGCACAATCGCGATTGCATTCGCCGCTTCAATCTGGCCCTCGTTAAATTTGGCGAAAATATAAAGCGGGGCGGTCTGCGTGCGACCAGCCAAATTTCCGGAAACTAAAATGGTTGAGCCAAACTCACCGACCGCGCGGGCAAAGGTTAACAATGCTCCTGAGACGATCGCGCCGCGCAATGATGGCAACGTCACATGCCAAAACGTTTGCACGCGCGTCGCGCCTATAGTTGCCGAAGCTTCTTCCAGCGACCGGCTCATCGTATCGAATACAGGTTTAATCACGCCGAAAGCGAGCGGAAACGTGACGAAGATATTGGCGAGGATGATCGCGCCCGCCGTAAACATCGTTTGAATTCCATGCGGCTCCAGAAACCGGCCCAGCACACCATACGGTCCCCACAAAAGCAGCAGCGCAAAGCCCGCAACTGCCGTCGGGATCGCCGTCGGCAGCGAGATCGTCACGATTAATGCGTTGCGTCCCCAAAAGTTGTAGCGGGACAGAACGTAGGCGGCGAAGAGTCCAAAGATGACATTGAAGACTGTGGCCCAAAAGCTGGTTGCGAGCGACAGCTTAAGCGCAAAGACTGCTTCCGGGGCGGTGAGCGAAGCCATGAAGCTCGTCAATCCCTGACTGGTGCCAAAAAGAAAAATCGACGCCAGCGGCAGAAACACCAGCGGCAACATCATGAGCACCAACATGCCGATGCTCAGAGGCCGCGCGACATCGAAACCGCGCACGTGACGCATTGTAGGAATCATTGAGCTCATGGTTTCGCGTAGCATGGGCATCCTGCCCATGATCGGTCACGGGCGGGACGCCCGTGCCACTTATTTCCTTTGCACCTGGTCCCTGAAAACGCCCTCTATGATTTCCGGATAAGCCTTGGCCCACCCGCCAAAGTAGCCAATCGTAAACTCCGTCTCGATGCGTGCCAGCGACTGGTTAGCTTCGTCGAGTTTAGGATCGAGTCCCGATCTATAGTGGTACTTCACAAAAGCCTGCTGAGCTTCTTCACCCCAAAGATACTGCATGAAAGCGTCTACCACCGGCCGCTTCGCCGCGGAGACATTTCGATCGATGACAACTGCCGGGTGTTCGCTGAAAATTGTTGCCTTGGGAATCACGATCTCCAGCGGGGTCTTCCCAGTTTCCTTCATCAGCAAACCCTCGAGTTCGTAAGTCACGAGCGCATCGCCGAAGCCGGTTTCAAACTGGGTGCGGGCTTCTCGCGCCGATCCCGGTGTGGAAATCACGTTGCGCCATATGGACCTCAGCGTTTGCAGCGCGCGTGCCTTGTTGGGTTCGCCAGACTCTTTCTCAGACTTGACGAGTTCAGAACCATAAATCGCCAGCACCGACCATTGCGCGCCCCCCGAACTAACCGGATCCGGGTGGATCAATCTCACACCGGGTTTAGCGAGATCCGGAAAGTCTTGAATGCCCTTTGGATTTCCCGCCCGCACCAGGATCACAAAGGGCGTCTTGTTTAAGATTCCCTTATTCGGCAAGCTGCGCCAGTCGGAAGTGACGAAGCCTTTCTCTTTTAGCCGACTGACGTCGCGCTCGATTGAAAGAATCGCAATCTCGGCCCCGACACCCTGAAGGATCTGGTTAGTTATCGTTTCTGAGCCGGCGAAGGATGAAGTGAAATGCACGTTAACTCCGTGTTCACGTTTCCACTTAGCCGCGAAACTCGGATAGACAGACCTCTCGAGCGATTCTTTCAGGATCGAAAATCCGTAGACGGTAATATTTAGGCCGCCTTTATCCGCCGTTGGCTGAGGCAAACAAGCAGCCGGAATCAGGGCGAACCCGATCAGGGTCACGACGATTAGAGCAGCCTGGTTGACACTTCGTTTCCGCATGAGGATTCGGTGCCCTCTCGATTAAGTAATCTGCAAGCCGACGGCCGGCGCTTCGTTTGTAGGGGTAAGGGTCTATACCATACCTTCGGTTCGTCTGGAAAGACTCAAGAGAGTGCGATTATGATATCTCCAATGCAATAAGGTAGACATTCAACAATGAAGCACTTTCGGTTGCCTAGCCCGCGCCTCAGCGCCGGCATCGAACACAAATGGAGCAATTGCTTTAGCATAGCCTGCTGCCTTCTTGCCCTCTTTACCTTAGAAGCTTGCCAAACTCAATCGCCAACCACTAGTCAATCTGGACCTCCCGAAATCGTCGTCGCCGCCGCCGCAAATCTCACCGACGCGTTCGGGGAAGTTGGCCCAAGGTTTACCAGCAAGACAGGCGTGCGCGTTGTTTTCAGTTTCGGAGCCACGGCTGACCTTGCGAAGCAGATCGAAAACGGCGCGCCTTTTGACGTCTTCGCCGCAGCGGACACCGAGCACATAGACAGCCTCGAACGGAAGGGCTTGCTTACGTCTGGGTCGCGGGCACTCTATGCCAGGGGACGGTTGGTAATGTGGGTACCGCCGGGAAACAATTTGCAAGCGCAGCGAATCGAGGACATCGTCGCCAAAGACTTCGATCGGATCGCCGTAGCCAAGCCCGACGTGGCGCCTTACGGACGCGCGACGGTGGAAAGTCTGCAAGCGCTGGGAATCTGGACCCAGGTCGAACCGAAAGTGATTTACGCGCAGAGTGTCTCGCAGGCCAAACAGTATGCGTCGACCGGAAATGCAGAGGCCGCCTTCATTCCGCTCGCCCTCGTGCCGGCTGGTTCCGGAACATACATCGAAGTCAACGAAGCATTACACCGTCCGATCGAACAGTCGCTGGGAATCGTTATGAGTTCCGCAAATCAACAGGCGGCCGGCCAGTTGGTGCAGTTTCTGCTGAGTAGCGAGGGTCAGGAGATCATGGTGCGAAAAGGATACCGCCAGCCTTGAACGGACCGTTTTGATCAAGACTGCCAAATCCCGAGAGCTCGATATTTCTTCAATCGACTTACCGCCGCTTAGGTCGCAGCGGCTAGCCGTGATATCTTCCGACGCGGCCGTCGTGGATCGGCTGTCCTGCTATGTACGCCTGCGTACATAACTGATAAACTGCTCCCGAATTGGCCGCCGCATCAGGAACCGACTGGCACTGCGTTTCTTTTCTGACCGCCTCTTTTATCAATCAGGGCTGCACACTTAACAGATCGGGCTGCACAAGGCATAATTCTTCGGTGTCGTCCGCAATATCAACAGATCAACAGATCGGCAGAGCTATGAAAATCCTACTATATAATCCTGATAATGGCGTCACTCGCAATTTCATGCCACACCTCTGGATGTTCCTCCTCCAGGCGCTTACCCCTCCCGGTCATGAAGTAATTCTCATCGACGGCAACGCCAAAGCGATGGACGACGATGAGATTGTGAAGTTCGTTCGCGAGAACAATATCGGGCTGGTGGGAATTGGCGCGATGACTCGCATGGTTGCCAAGGCTTACCGCGTGGCGACTGCAATTCGTGCGGCGGGCGTGCCGGTCGTAATGGGCGGCCCGCACGTGACTGAATGCCCTGATGAAGCGATTGGCAAAGGCGGTGGGCCGCGTTATGCGGACGCGGTGGCTTTGGGTGAAGCCGATGAAACCTGGCCGTTGATTGTGGAAGACGCAGCGCGCGGAGAACTCAAAGAAGTTTACCAACCCGAGCGCGACGACAAAGGCGTGGATCGCAAACCAAGCCTGCAGCCCTATCCTTCAATCCCATGGGAGAACCTCGATCTTGATCAGTTTAGCCTGGTGCCGAAAATGTTTCGCTCGAAGTTGTCAGGCCTGGGTGCCGGCTGGGGTTCATTTCATGTAGTGCCGTTGGAGACTGGCCGCGGGTGTCCATACGGCTGTGAGTTTTGCACCGTCACTGGATTTTTCGGCGACTCGATTCGCTTCCGCACCAACGAGAGCGTGGTGGACGAACTTCTGCGACTCAAAGAACGCGCCCGCAAAGAACGCGGCCAGATTGCCGTGTTCTTCATAGACGACAATCTCGCCATCAATATCAAACGCACCAAGTCGCTCCTGCGAGACATCATCAAAGCCGATGCGCAACTTCCCTGGGTCGCGCAAATCAGTGCCAACCTCCTCCGCGACGAGGAACTCGTTGATCTGATCGCCGAGTCAGGCGGGCAGTGGGTCTTCATCGGCATGGAGTCGATTGATCCGGCAAACATGGCTGACGTGAACAAAAACTTCAGCAAGCCCGGCGAATACGGCGCAGTGCTCCAGCGGCTGGCGCAGCGCAACGTTTACGCAATCACTTCATTCATCTTCGGCATGGATAACGATACGGCGGGTGTGGCTCAACGCACTGTCAGTGAAATCAACTCCTGGCCGCCGGGACTGCCAGTCTTCGGCCAACTCACGCCATTTCCCGCAACGCCACTTTACGACCGCCTCGCAAAAGCGGGCCGACTTACTCGCCCCAAGCACTGGATGGACTTCGCCCCTTTCTGGATGGCCCACACGCCGCTCAAGATGACGATTCAGGAAGCGCGACAAGAAACTGATGCCGCGTGGCGAGCTTCATACAGCCCGGAACGAAACGCCGAAGCCATCAATTCAATCAAAGATGCGCCCTTCCGCTACCGTCTCAGTCACATCATTTCGCGTCTCTTCTTCCGCGGCATCTATTTCCCGCAGATGAACAAACGCGCGTGGCTGAAGCTGGTCTTTGAAAACCGGCGTCCAATCCTGAGCCTAACGCGAGAGGCCATTGGGATGTGGCGTGCTGCCAAGAAAAACAAACCAGTCGTTCAGGATGAGCCCGCGACGGTGATGAACGAACAAAAAGCTGCCTGACCCAAAACCGCAACGCTCTTACTCGAACCGCGGGCGACCCCCGCCCGCCACGCGGCGCCGGGGAAATCGCCATTACCGAGACGTACAGGCGCATAGAGTAAAACCTTTAGGTTGCCGCCCGCCCAAAGATGCAAGCTAAAGCTTGTACTCTATACACCCGAAATGCAGCGATCTTCTTCCGACAGACTGCAATGGAGGGCGAACCTCGGAACAACAACCACGCCTCCCTCGATCCTGCACAGCATCTCTGATATAAAGCGGACTTGCTTCCTACTTCTCCAAACTCTTCAGTACCAACTCAATCAACCGATCGACGGTCAGGCTTGCGAGCCTGGCTGGCCGACTACCTCAGCCTCGAACGAAACGTCTCGATAGCTTCCGCCGCAGTTTTTCTGCTCGGCCTGGGCGAGGAACTCTGGAAGAAGTTTCTGCCAAAGTATCTCGAAGCGCTCGGCGCCAGCACGCCAGTCATCGGGATCTTCGGCGCGGCTGAAAACTTCTTCGACGCAATCTATCAATATCCGGGCGGCTGGCTGGCGGATCGACTCGGCCGCCGCCGCGCGTTCATCGTGTTCGTGCTGCTGGCAACTGCCGGTTACTGCGTTTACCTCCTGAGTCCCTCGTGGCCGTTTCTGTTTCTTGGTCTAGCTCTGGTAATGGCCTGGCAGAGCATGGCCTCTCCCGCGATCTTCGCCATCATCGCCGATTCCCTTCCTCCGGATCGACGGGCAATGGGCTTCACAGTCCAGTCAATTCTAAAACGCGTACCGATTATCATCGCGCCGATGATTGGCGGCGCCTTGATCGCCAGATACGGGATTGTAAGTGGCATCCACGTCGGCCTTGCGATCACACTCGGGCTGGCTGTAGTCACTCTGTTGCTGGTCAGGCGCATCAACATTGAAGTAAAGACTGCTCGACTAGTTAACATCCGCGGCGTCTGGCGCAGTTTTCACGCGGAACTCAAACGCCTGCTCATTTCCGACATCATCATCAGAACCTGCGAAGGGATGAGCGGAGTGCTGACGATTCTCTATGTCACTAATGTGCATGGCCTAAGCGCGTTGCGCTACGGTTCGCTGATCGCGATTCAGATGACCACATCAATACTCGTCTATCTTCCCGCCGGAAAGATTGCTGATCGCGTCGGGCGGAAGCCGTTTGTTATCCTGACGTTTGTGAGTTTCGCGCTGTTCCCGCTGGCAGTGGTCATGGCTTCGAGCTTCGCTTTGCTGGTGCTGGCTTTCATCATCGGCGGTCTACGCGAGATTGGTGAACCCGCGCGCAAGGCGATGATTGTAGACTTTGCACGGGAAGACGTGCGGGCACGCTCCGTTGGGCTTTACTATCTGGTGCGCAGTCTTTCAATTACTCCGGCAGCGGCAATCGGCGGACTCCTGTGGAACGTTGCCCCGGAGGTTCCTTTCGTCGCCGCTTTTATCATTGGGTTGATTGGCACGATTGTTTTCGCAATGACTGTCGAGGAACGATTCGCGAGTTAGCGCCGATCTGTCAGAACGACCTGCGTTAGCGGGTGGAGCGCAATCATCACAAGGGAACACATCGATGGAAAACACACACGCCACCAAACGCCTTCTCTTAATCAGCAACTCCACGCTCCATGGCGGCGGCTACCTCGATCACGCGGCCGCGGAAATCCAGGACTTCCTCGGCGGAGTCAGTCGCGTCCTGTTCATTCCTTTTGCCCTTGCTGACCATGACGACTATGCCGCGCGCGCGCGCCAACAATTCACGGCGTTGGGCTACGAGCTGGATTCCATTCACGAAGCTGCTGATAAACGAAAGGCAGTCAACGAAGCACAATCTGTGTTCATTGGCGGTGGCAATACTTTCCGGCTCTTAAAAGCGCTGTACGATCTCGACATCCTGAATCCAATCAGGCAGCGCGCGGAAGCTGGGATGCCCTACATTGGATCCTCCGCTGGTTCAAATGTGGCTGGCCCAACCATTCGCACCACCAACGACATGCCAATCGTCGAACCTCCTTCGTTCAGCGCTCTCGGCCTCGTGAGTTTCCAAATCAATCCACACTATCTCGATCCCCTCCCCGATTCGACGCACATGGGCGAAACTCGCGAAGAACGAATTCTCCAATTCCTGGAGGAGAATGAAACGCCGGTCGTGGGCCTGCGCGAAGGCGCGTTGCTGCGTGTGGAAAAAGGCGTCGCGACGCTGAAAGGATCTACGGGCGCCCGCATCTTTCGCAAAGCGCAGACGCCGATGGAAATTCTCCCGGGCGCACTGCTCAACGACCTCCTTGCCGTCTGATGCGAGCCTACGGAGCAGGCTCGTTGATCGTTACCACTAACTTGCATCGAAGATGTAGAAATATGAAAACGCGGCGCGGCCCCCCAAGACTAAGCCGCGAGGTTTCCGGTTAATGCATCAATTACTCGCGCGAAGTTGCACGGCAATTCTGCTGGCGCAATTCCTCCTCCATCCAACTACGGTTCTCGCGCAACGTTCGCTTCGCGAAACTAACGAAATAGCTTCACGTTCAAGGACATTCAAGCTGGCGGATGAATGGGTCATTCCCGCCAAGGCGACGATAATTTCGCTGGACCGTTTCCAGGATGCGACAAACGCGACCGCGGAACCAACCATTCGCGTCGCGCTCGCCACCAACGCACGTTCAGCCACCATCTCCAGCGCCGGCCAACTTTTGAATGCCACCGGCGATCTCGATAGCGCTTCGGCGCTCGTCGCTCTGGAAGTTGCACGCGTGCGTCTTGAGCCGCGCCTGCTTTCCGTTCCTACAGTTGATCCCGAAAGTGCGTATCGACTTCAAATCGCGGGAACGACCGTGCGCACCGAAGCTGAAACAAAATCGCGCGAGGTGCGCGAGGCTGTCGGCGAGGAACCGCAGCTCGTCTACGACACGGAAACGAAAACGTGGGGACTGCTGTTGAGCGCTCGTCGCTCGCGCACCGAAGCCGAAGAGATGCGCTCGCGACTGGAAGAAGCGGGATTCGAGGCGACGGTTCTCCCGCCAACCAACGCAGCGCCGGCAGCTAATCCATCTGCGAATGGCACGCTGGCGCAA
>JANMVC010000113.1:0-6640 GCA_031392315.1 Pyrinomonadaceae bacterium
CGAGTCGCACGTTTGATGCGGTCATCATCGAATCGAAGTCAGGCTCATCTACTGGAGCCACCCCCATACCAGCTCACGTCGATCTCACAACGCTGAAAGCGTTGGCAGACGAAGCAGGCTGGCCGACCGCGCAACGCTTTCAGCGTTGCGACAGATTATTTTTGTTGGATTTGATCCCAGGGTAGTCGCTGGCGCTCCAACCCTGGGCTGGAGTTAGCGAACGCTTGCAGCGTTCCGGCGCGCGCACCGAGACAGGGTGCCCCGAGTCAGGTGTAGGTGTAGTTGATTTCAGCGCTGTGCGGGATGAGTCTAACCGCGCACGCCCCGCAGCGGCCGCGCTTCTCCGGCAATGACGCGGGCGCGGGCATCGAGGATCACCGCACCGTGTTCCAGGACCACGAAAGGGTTGCAGTCGAGCTCCGCGATTTGCGGGTTTTCCTCAACCATTGCGCTCACCCGCAGCAGTCCTTCCTCCAGCGCCGCCACATCGCATACCGGTCCGCCGCGGAAGCCGTCAAGCAAAGGAAAAGTCTTCAAGCTGCGGATCATCTCGCTTGAGTCTGCTCGGGACAGCGGAGTCAGGCGCACTGAAACGTCGCGCAGCAGTTCCACCTGGATGCCCCCGGCGCCAACCGCCACGATTGGTCCAAACTGCGGATCATGGACCACGCCCACCAGCATCTCGACGCCCGCGCCGGCCATGCGTTGAACGATGAATCCCGTGGGAGCGCTGCCGCTCTTCACGAGTTCCGCGGCCATCTCGGCAGCGGCTTCGCTCACCTGCTGCACACCGCTGAGGTTTAGTTTCACTCCGCCGGCTTCGGTCTTGTGAAGCACGCCCGGCGCAATCACCTTCAGCGCCACTTTGCAATTCATCACTTCCGCAGCCGCACCTGCTTCTTCCGGAGTGTTTACTATTCGCTGTTCAATTAGCGGCAAGCCGTAGCAGGAAAACAGTTGCGTGATCTCCTCCGCGGTCAGCCAGCCATCGCCGCGCGCGAGGGCGTTGGCGACAACTGCCGCAGCTTCGTCGGAACGTATATCGGTGAAACGCGTCGCGGTGGTTTCAGGCCGATCACGCCATTGGCGATAACGGGCCGCGCGTGACAGCGCGATCGCCGCCGTCTCGGGATATGAATACGAAGGAATGCCGACACCGTTTGCCCGCAGCGCTTCCGGCTTTGCCTGAGCGGACAGAAAGACAGTGAGCAAAGGTTTGGCCCGACCGATCTCTTTCACAGCCTCGACAATTTCTCGGGCCACATCGTCGGCGCGGGTAACCAGCGGCGGAGTAAAGATTGCGATTAGCGCATCGACGTTTTCATCCTGCGCCATGATTTCAATCGCCCGGCGATAGTGCTCGGCCGGCGCCGAAGCAATCATGTCAACCGGATTGGTGGCGCTGGCTCCCGACGGCAGAAACGCGCGCAGTTTCGCCTGACTGCTTTCGCTGAGGACCGGAACTTCCAAACCCCTCGCTTCACACGCGTCTGCACAAAGAATTGCCGGCCCGCCGGCGTTAGTAATAATTCCGACACGGTTGCCGCGCGGCAAAGGTTGATTGACGAGCAGGGAAGCAACGTCGAACAATTCTTCCAACGTGTCAGTACGAATAACTCCAGCCTGGCGAAACAAGGCATCGACGGTTACATCTGAAGCGGCCAGCAACGCGCCGGTGTGTGACGACGTGGCGCGCGCCCCGGCGACTGAACGCCCGCTCTTAACAACGACGATCGGTTTCTTGCGTCCCACGCGACGAGCTATCTGTGAAAACTTTTTCGGGTTACCAAACGACTCGAGATAAAGCAGGATCACGTCGGTTTCAGGATCCGACTCCCAATACCTAAGCAGATCGTTTCCCGAAATGTCCGCCTTGTTACCGACTGAAACAAAAGTTGAAATACCCAGGCCCAGTGAGTTTGCGTGTTCGATGATAGCCAAACCCAACGCGCCGCTTTGAGATGAAAACCCGACCCGGCCTGCGGGCGGGACGCTGGGGGCAAAGGTCGCATCGAGCCGCACATCCGGATCAGTGTTAACAATGCCCATGCAGTTTGGGCCGATGAGACGCATGCCGGCGGCGCGGCAGACGCGCACCAGCTCCGCTTGCTGTTCCTTGCCTTCCGCGCCGGTTTCAGAGAAGCCCATCGAAATCACGACCAGGGCTTTCACGCCCTTGCGTCCACAGGAAGCTGCCACTTCCACCACGCGATCTGCCGGGACGACGATGATGGCCAGGTCCACCGGACCGGCGATGGCCTCGACGGTCGGGTAGGCCGGCACACACTGGACCACGTCGGCAGTCGGGTTCACCGGATACACCGGCCCCTGAAATCCAAACGTCAGCAGGTTATGAAAAATTTCGCCGCCGATAGTGCCGCGCTGTCGGGAAGCACCGACGACGGCGATCGCGCGCGGGTTGAAGAAGAGCTTGAGCGCGTTGACTGCGGCGCTGGTTTCCCGTTTCTCGAATCGCTCGACTGCCGCCTTCGTAAAGGAGGTTGGGAAAGTGACGTGGAGTTGACCCGCTTCCGCGCTCACTTCAATGGGAAAGCCTGACTCGCGGAAGACATGCAGCATGGCGTGGTTGGCGGCTACCACCTCAGCTTCAAACATCTGGATGTCGTTGGCCTGGGCAACTTCCGCCAACTGGCACAAGAGAATCGAGCCCAGCCCGCGTCCCTGGAAATCATTCGCGATGGTGAAGGCGACTTCCGCACGATGAGCGTCGATTCCCGCATAGAAGGCGTGACCAACCACTCGCTCCTCCGGTCCACTTAGAGCCAGCAGTCCAAACGTATCTTCGAGAGTTGTTTCTCGATGCGCCTCGGCGGCCAGCGCCGATCCCTGGGTCGGACCAAAGAATCGGAACCAGCGCGACTCTTCGGATAGGGAAGTGAGCAAGCCCAGGAGTGCCTGATCGTCGTCAGGGCGCATGGCCCTGACGCGAACGGTAGTGCCATCGCGCAGGACGACATCGCCGTTTCTGTATGAGCGGACGACAGGAAGAGTTTCAGCCTCGGGCGCCGTTGACTTTAGATCGATCATTTTGTTTCCCAGGTTACTTCGATTCTCTCAATTAGTTTCGACTAAAACTTTTGGATCGTGATCGAGACGATGTCCACCGGGGTGGAGGTGCGGCTGTAGAACACCCAAAAGCCGAGACGCTCGTAGCGTATTTTCCGGTACTGCGTTCCGTTGCTTCGCTGTTCGAGCATTCCACCGACCACGGCCTCGGGATCGGGTGCTCCGACGCCGTTTTGATAGTCAACCGAAATTACCTTCGCCTTGCCAGAGCTGTCGTAGCCAATCTGCGCGGTTTCGGTCGCCGAAACAGCGAAGACGTCCGTTTCACTGTCCGAGAACGCTGGAGTTCCCAGTTTGCTCTTGACTTCGGCCGTTGTCATCCCGAGCAGCACACCTTTGTAATCAGCGTAAGGCTGCGCTACTACCGTTGGATTATTATTTGTCGTGCGCGGCTTTGGTGTTTGAGCACTCGATTGTCCCGCCATCAAGAGCATGGCGCTGGTTATGAACAGGACGGTTGCGAGTAATGCAAAACTTTTTTGATGTAACATTTTCTAATCCTCCTCTAAAAATTCGCGAAGTAACTTTCTCTTGTAATTGGCCTATTCCTCGCCGTCGAAACAGGTGGAGCACACGCGTTTGAATGCCTCGTATCCCAGCAATTGCACGTCGGGGGACAAGTAGCCAGGCGCGAGCCTCTCTTCGCGAAGCAAGTCCGTGCTCACGTATTTCTTGTTGTCGTCGGGAAAAACTGTAGTGACCACCGCGTCGTGGCCGAGTTCATTCTGCGCCATGATTGCGCCCAGAAAATTAGCGCCGGAGGAAATCCCCACCGCCAGGCCGAGTTCTGAAGCGAGTTTCTGAGCCATCAGAATTGCGTCGCCATCATGCACGCTCACTACCGGGTCCAGTTCATCGAGTTTCAGGAGCGATGGAATAAACTCGTCAGAGATGCCCTGGATGCGATGCCGTCCGACCTTATGTCCAACTGTGAGCGTCGGAGATTCCGCGGGCTGAAGCGGATACAGCTTGATCGCCGGATTGTGCCGGCGCAGAAACCTTCCGGCGCCCATGATCGTCCCACCCGTGCCCACGCCGGCGACGAATGCATCGGGCTTCAACGAGTGATGATTGAGCTGCCACCAAATCTCTGGTCCAGTAGTTTTTTCGTGGGCCTCGGCATTTGCCTCATTTGCAAACTGCGCCGGAAGAAAAACATGCGGCTCATGTTGGGCCAGTTCCTCGGTCATGCGAATGCTGCCCAAAAATCCTCCCTGGTCCTGACGAACGCGCACCACGCGAGCCCCCAGGCTCTTGATTAGGATCACTCGTTCCTCGCTCATCCAATCAGGCATGAACACGACTACCCGGTGGCCCAGGGCGCGGCCAATCGCGGCGAAGGATATGCCGGTGTTGCCGCTCGTGGCTTCGGCAATCGTGTCGCCGGGTTGAAGGTGGCCTTCCTGGTAAGCGCGTTTGAGAATATGAAACGCCATGCGGTCCTTGATGCTGCCGGTCATGTTGAGGTGCTCGGCTTTGGCATAGACGACGCGCTCACGACCGCGAAAAGCGAAGCGGATCGCCAGCAGCGGTGTGTTGCCGATCATGTGTCTCAACTGATTGAAGCGAGGCGGTATTCGCTTGGTGACTTCAGGAACCGGGTCGTGAATCGGCAGTTTGCTGATGGATACGATCTGATTTTGCATACGATGTGTTTCGGTACTCCGCAAAATAAGGAGCAAGAGCTATTCCCCATGCAAACGTGAGAGATTGCCCGCGATCTGGGCCAACCAAAGCGCACGGTGTTGCCGAGTGCGGTGTTTCCCCCGGCTGGCTGGGAAAGTTTGCGCAACACGGGGCCTGCTGCCGTCGCTGTTCTTAGTGAATCTTTGAGTAAAAGAGGGCCGGTTGGTCGGCACGTGCGTTGCCATGGTCAGACTGTGTATTCACGGTTCTTGCGGAACACTCCGCCAACAACAGGAGACCATTATGAAAAGCTTACTACTCTTTATCGCCCTTCTTAGCGCCTTAACTCTGAGCAGCAGTCTAAGCACGTCCGCCACCAGCGCGGCCAACGCACCCAGGAAAGAACGGGCGCTGACGAAATTTAACCAGCCGGTGCAACTCATGGACAAAACCCTGAGTGGGGAGTACCTATTTGTTCACGACGACGCAGCCATGGCGCGCGGCGACGCGTGTACTTATATCTACAAGGGCCAGACGGAAAACTTGAATAATCTGGTAGTCTCGTTTCACTGTTTCCCGGCTCAACGCGCCAAGGCCGCATACTTTTCCGTACGCAGCGTGATGACGCTGGTCGGCACCCGCGAGATCAGCGAGTTTCAATTCGCCGGCAGCACCGAAGCGCATGTGGTGCCTTCGAGTCCACATTCAGCACACATAGCGATCACAAACTGATCCTGGTCCGCTAAACAGTGAGCGACTGATGCGCCAAAAGCTAATCGAGGAGTATCACCAGTCGCTCATCGCGGACGAGAGCATTACCGTCGAGTTCCTGGCAGCTTTGAAGCAGGCAATGAGGGCCCGCCGCCTACTCTATGGCGCGCGTGAAATTGGCGTGGCCCTCCGTCCACATTTGCTGACCCGTGCGCAGTATGACCTGCTGGTCAGTTCGTCTGAAGCGGTGGCCCGAGCGTGCGATAAAGTAGGCGCCGCGTTGCTGGCGGAACCCGCGAGAATGCGAGCCGTCGGACTCACGGAGCGCGAAATCAGGCTGGCGCTCGTAAACCCCAAATACTCGCCATTGACTGTGACCACGCGCCTCGACGCCTTCGTTCACGGGAATGAAGTCAAGTTTGTCGAGTACAACGCCGAGAACCCTTCCAGTATTTCTGATCAGTCGCTGCTAAATGATGTGCTTCGCGAAGTCGGCGCCATGCGGACCACGGCGGAGCGTTATCGATTGCGCGAGTTCTCCCCGGTCGAAGGTCTGCTTGCCGCACTTCTTCAGACCTTTCGCGACTGGGGCGGGTTTGGCGCACCCAACATTGCCATCGTTGATTGGGACGGATTGCCGACGGCGGACGAGTTTGTGCTGCTGCGCGATTTCTTTGTTGGTTGCAGTGTGCCAACCATCATTTGCACGCCGGAGCAATTGCAATATGAGAACGGCAAACTCCGCTGCGACGACTTCAGAATCGACCTCGTTTACAAGCGCGTGATTATCCATGAATTGCTCGATCGCTGCGACGATTCGCATCCGCTGATACGCGCCTATTTCAGCGGCGATGTCTGCCTCGTGAACTCGTTCCGCTCCAAAATGCTCCAGAAGAAAGCCATCTTCGAGTTATTGACTGACGATGCAAACGCACACTGGTTCACGTCTTCAGAGCAGGAAGTCATCAAACGCACAGTTCCCTGGACCAGGCGCGTCAGTGAACGAAAGACCCAGCACGGCGGGCGGCAGGTGGATTTAGTCGAACACGTGCGCCGCAATCGAGAAGGATTCGTACTGAAGCCCAACGACGACTACGGCGGCCGCGGCCTCACCATCGGCGAGCTGACGAGCGCATCAGCCTGGGACGCGGCATTGTCGGAAGCGCTGGCGGGCGATTACGTGGTCCAGGAAAAGATCGAGCTGCATACGGAGATC
>JANMVC010000122.1:0-2002 GCA_031392315.1 Pyrinomonadaceae bacterium
TGAGAATCCGCCACTGCCCGCGCAACTGTAAGCGATGACTGAGCTCCTGTTTGGCCACTGGACGACTTCAAAAAACGTCTGGGAAGGCAAGGAGCAAAGGCGATTCACGCAAACAACGGCCGTCAGCGACCGTCGCTGCGCGAATCATAATCGCAAGTCAGGACATCTTCGAGTCGCTTCAATTTCAGCTCGCACTGCGACGGGCAGGAGAAGCTACCAATGAAAAATAAAGAATGGCGAGAATTTGGTCCGGGTAATTCTATACGGAGTTCCTTCACAATTGAGGTGACAAAAGCAGCGAGGCGTTTGCTATGCGCGCGAGCGCTGCGCCTTAGTTGTCTGCTCATTCTGCTTGCCGCGCTTTCCGCAGCAGCTTTGGCACAGACCGCAGCGTCGTCCATCCGCGGAACAATTGCAGACGAACTCGGCGCCAAAGTCGCCAATGCCGAGGTGCGCATAAGAACGCGCTCGGGCGCGCAACTCTTAGCGACGACCGACGCGCAGGGCATGTTTGAGTTCGCTGATGTGCGGCCCGGCGTGTATTTGGTTGAGGTTAAGGCTGACGGGTTTTCCAGCTTCGTATCAGACGAAATCGGCGTAACGAGAGGTGAATCAAAGAACGCGCAGTTTACGCTGCGTGTGGCCGGAATCAACGAAAGCGTCGTAGTTGTTTCCTCCGGATCACCGCAGCGGTCCGCGGAAGTTTCCAAGGTCGTTTCTGTCATAGACGCGCAGGAAATCGAGGCCAGACGCGAGCCGTCGGTTTCCGAAGCGTTGCGCGGAACACCCGGCGTGCGCATTCAGCAGCAAGGTTCGCCGGGGGCGCTGACGAGCATACGCCTGCGCGGCCAGCGTACGTTTGATACCGCAATACTCCTCGACGGACTGCGCGTGCGCGACGCAGCCGACATCAACGGAGCGGCTTCATCCGTGATCACGGATCTGTCGCCCATCGCAATGGATCGAGTGGAGATATTGCGCGGACCTGGCTCCTCGCTCTATGGGTCGAGTGCAATTGGCGGCGTCGTGAATCTGGCGCCGGAGCTTCCGGGTGAGGGCTTTCATTTTGGATTTGACGCCGAAGCTGGAGCACTCGCCACCTTCCGCGAGCGCGCCAAGTTTTCCTTCGGCGGCAATCGTGCTGGTTTCACTTTTGGGCTGAGTCGATTGGATGTTCGTCGCGGCGTTGACGGCGACGATCAATATGGAAACACGGCGGGCGGCGGAAGGTTTCAATTCCACGCGAGTTCCGCGGTAACGATTGCCGGGAATGTTTACGCTACATTTTCCAACGCGCGCCTTAACGATGCGCCGTTCGTTCTGCCCGGCGCTTTTGTCGCCGGCGCTGCCTATCCCAGAGCAATCGCGAGCGCGAGTTTTCAGGCTGACTTCAACAACCCGGATCAGGGACGCCGGAATCGGCTGCTGGTCGGGGCGGTGCGGTTAACGCATCAAGTCAACGACAGTCTGTCTTACTCGATTGCTTACCAACGCACCGCCAGCAATCGCCGCAACTACAACGGCCCCCAAATTGATCCACGCTTTGCCGCGTTCTACCCGTTCGGCGACTTTGAATTCGTGAGCCTCAACCGCGGTTCGACCGACACTTTGGATGCGCGTCTGAGCGCGCGCATTGGTAGCTCTAATTTCGTTACGGCTGGATTTGAATTTGAACACGAAGCAGCCGTTCAGGAATTTGGTCCTCCTTTTGGAAGCGTCCCAACTCCGCAAGATAAGCAAAAGACATTCGCGTGGTTTGGCCAGGATCAGCTTTCTTTTTTCGATGATCGGCTGCAACTCGCTTTTGGAATTCGCGGGCAGTCTTTCCGGCTGAATGCCGCCGACCGTCCCGGGGCCTTGCAGGCGATCAATACAAAGTCTGCGATCACCGGCGATGGCTCGGTGGCCTATTTCTTCAGGTCGACGAACACCAAGCTTCGGGCGCATGTCGGTAATGGATTTCGCGCGCCATCGCTTTTCGAGAGATTTGGCTTTGGCACGT
>JANMVC010000147.1:0-4573 GCA_031392315.1 Pyrinomonadaceae bacterium
GGCAAATCCTTTGCGAGAGGGATACCAGCGACGCGTCTACTCTGTCGTAGCAAATGGCTAGACCGTGAAAGATGCGTCAGCCCTCGCTCACCCCTCCCGATAGCGATCAACTCGAAAGCGCCAGAACTTTAGCGGCCTTCCCGGCGGGATGCCGGCTTTGCGCGCGGCAATCTCCACCTGCTGCGCGGCCGTTTCCACGCCTTCAATATCGGGCAGCAACAGGCCTCGCGACGATCCAGATTCATCTTCCACGATCACTCCGTAAACCTTCGGGTCGAGTTCAGCGAAAGTCGCCGGCTCTGGCGCCGACAGCACGTCAACCGAGTAACGCAAGCTCGTCAGCTCTTCACTCCGGACCGGTCCAAACCTGGGGTCGAGCGTTGCTGCCCTGATCGCATTCGCGATGATTTCCTCCGCGAGAGTTGGCTTGGCTGGCTCGACGGTTCCGATGCAGCCACGCAAATCTGCTGAAGCCGAAGTACCCGACTTTGATCTAATCGTGACAAAGCATGAAGCGCGCGTTGAAAGAATGCCGGAGACCGGCGCAGGCGAAAGGATTTGTTTTCCGCTCAAAACAAAAGTCTCAACCGCCTGCCGTGCAAGCGCCGGTAAGCTGGGAGCGCAGGCATCCTGCCTGCCCGCGTTCGCCTGCGCAAACGACGAATCATCCACAGTCTCAGCGTCAGACGACTTTGTGGTTACCATCGCCGCATTCGTCAGTTGTGCCACCAGATACCCAACCCCAAAAGGCGCTTCGTAATGCAAAACGTCGCACGCCGCCGGCAATCCACGAACTGCGCCGAGCGCCACCAGAATCGAACGGTAACCGCATTCCCCAGCTCTGCGTCGCAAATCCTGATCGATGTCGATAATTTGTTCAGCCGAGTTCTGCCGCAGCGAATCAACTACCTGTTCATCAAAAATGTACGCTTGAGGGTGATAACCCGCCGGAGCTTCCAGTTTCAGACGATGACTCAAATCCCCGCTGGCAATCAGCGCCACCGGCCGGCCCATCGTGTCGATCGCCTCTCGAAGGGACGCGCCAAAGTTGAGGTGGTCCTGGTTGGAAAGAAAGCTGTAGCCGAGCGCCACCACCCGGCCCTTCCATCCGTTGCGGTCAAGAAAGTAGAGCGGAACTAATATGCCGTGGTCTAAGCCTGAGTTGTTGAGAGGCAACACATCGAATTCGTGCTGCTTCGCTGAAGTGGCTATGGCGGTCAATAGCTCCTGGTCCAACTCAAAACCAAGTTGCGCTGACGCAGCGCCAAACTTTGCGAAGTCGCCGTGAAGTTGCGGCCCTGGGTAGGCCACGAAGGCGCGCGCGTCTAGCGGCGCGTGAGGCGAAATGATCAGGACCGTTTCAGCGCCCGACTCGATGAGGCGTTGGGTGAATTCCGCCATCGCATCGATTGATCCTTGAACCCTGGAGACGGAATCGCCGCCTACCTCTGGAACCATGATCGGCGGGTGCGGAGCTATCCCGGAGAAAACTATTGCGCTGGCGTTTCTCATGGCGTTGTTCCTGAATACTACGCCTCGATGTTTGACGGGGGAAATCCAATGTACCACTCCCGACGATTGATGACGGAGAAGGAATAGATCCACGAAAGGACACGAGCGAAGCCGAAAATTCAGTTAGTGCCGTTTGGTGTTATTTCGTGGATCGTTTTTGGCTTATGATGAACGACTGCATGGTCGCGGTTCAAACTCTATGAGCGAAACTTTCGATGTTCTGATTGTCGGTGCCGGTCCGGCCGGCTCATTCGCAGCCGAACACCTGGCGCGAGGAGGCGTGCGCGTGGCGCTATTTGATGGCCGGCCCGAAGGCGCAGCCAAGGCCTGTGGCGGCGGCGTGACATCCAAAGCGCTGAAAGCCTGGCCGCATTTGCTAAACGCCGTCGGCCGCACCGTAAACGAACTCGATCTTTACGCCCCCTCCGGCAAACGTCTGCACTTGAAACTCGACGAGCCGTTCGCAATCTATTCGCGGATTGCGTTTGATAATTTTCTGCGCGACCGCGCACGCGATGCCGGGGCGAAAGTTTTCTTCGAGAAAATTTCGGCCAGCGGGGTGAAGAAAACAGAAGTCGGTTGGAAACTCCGCGGACCAAAGGAAAATGAAACCGGCGCGCGCGACGCCGATAACGAATGGTTCGGCAAGCTCATGGTCGGCGCTGACGGAGCCAGCAGCGCAATCGGTAAGAAGCTCGCCGGCCCGCTGCCGCCTTCCGACATGGAAGTGGCTTTTGGTTATCGCACTCCTTTGCCGGCAAACGGCGAGGCGCCGACTGTCGTCGCGTTTCTTCCCGGCTTCATTGGTTACGCCTGGGCCTTTCCAAGGCCCGATCACATTTCGTTTGGCATCGCTACGACGCAGGAGGCCTTCGACCACAAAGCGCTCGATGAGCTGATGTGGCAATTCATGATCGATTATTACCGACAGCGCGAAGACCCGCGGGCGAAGTTTTGGCAAAACTCAAAAGCACCACGTGCTGCAGCTATTAAGAAAGAGCTACGGTCGACGGCGGAGCGCTACGCCGCGCGCATTCCGGGTCTCGCTCCCGCAAGCTGGGACAAGCGACGCACGAGCGGCGCAGGTTGGGCGCTCCTCGGTGACGCCGCGGGCTTTGCTGATCCGGTGACCGGTGAAGGAATCTACTACGCGCTCCGCTCCGCTGAGTTGTTTGCTGAATCCTTTTTGGAAGGTCGGCCGGAAGAATACGAGCAGCGCTGGCGCGCAGACTTTGGTGGGGAACTCCGGCGCGCTTCACAAATGCGTCGGCGCTTCTACGGAAACTTCTGGGGCGCGCCGTTCACGGAAAGAATGATCAAATTTGCCCGCGGGCATCGTGGGATTCAGCGTGTGTTAGGCGATCTTGTTGCCGGCGAGCAGGGTTATGTGAACCTCAAGAAAAAACTGGCGCGCAGTGCGCTGCGACCACTCTGAGCACGTGAAGGCAATCCTGGCAATAGTTGGCTCGGTGCTGTTTATTGGGGCGTACTACGTTCTAGTGCGGCGTTACTATTGGGGCCCTACTAGAGCAAAAGAAAAGGCAGAGCAGGATCGAAACACGAACTGAAGCGAGGATATGCACTACTTCTCACGGCGCAAGTCGATTTATACTCCAGCCTCCCTGGGCGAGCCGTTCATAGACGATCCGATCGTGAAGCCGGCCCGAGCGGTTTTGCCAAAACTCAATTCGTTCCGGCGTTAGTCGATAGCCGCCCCAATGCTCTGGGCGATTTACCTCAGACTCTCGATAACTCTCTTCCAGTTCACGAAAGCGTTGCTCAAGCACTTCGCGGCTCCGGACCACTTCGCTTTGCGGCGAAGCCCATGCGCCAAGCTGACTTTCGCGCGGGCGCGATTGGAAATACTCATCTGACTCAGCGGCCGTGACTCGTTTGACTGTGCCCTCGACGCGAATCTGGCGATCCAAATGCACCCAATAGAAAACCAGCGCGGCGCGCGGATTCTCCTCAAGCTCCCGCGCCTTCGCGCTGTTGTAGTTTGTGTAGAAAACGAAGCCGGAGTCGTCCACACTTTTCAGCAGCACCATCCGCGCTGAAGGCCGGCCATCTTTCGAAGCCGTCGCGAGGGTCATGGTTTCAGGGAGCCGCGAGCCGGAGGCAATAGCGGCGTCGAACCAACGCCGGAAGAGCACGATGGGGTTGGAGTCTACGGTGCGCTCGTCGAGCGTTTCGTTCGGGTGGTTGTCGTTCATGGTTGGATTATCGCTATGCAGTCGTAGTTTCAGTGTAGGGCGCCAGGCGTTGTTTCAGTTCATCCGGAATCGGCACCGTCTCAAACGTGTCTCGCCTCACCGAGGCGAGCACGAAATGAGCGTGGGCAATTATCAGGTCCTCGCCCTTGCGGCGGACTTCAAAATCCAAGCGCATCGACTTATTGCCGAAGCGGCCGACGTAAACCGAGACCTCGAGCAGATCGTCGAGCTGCGCGGCATGATGGAAATCGCATTCGAGATGGACGCGCGGCAGCCAGACATCCAACTCATCAAACATGACGCTGTAGGGCAAGCCAACGGAGCGAAACAATTCCGTCTCGGCAAATTCAAAGAAACGAATGTAGGCACCGTAGAAAATTATGCGCGCCGCGTCTACGTCGCCCCAGCGCACGCGTTCATCGATCGTGTATTTCATAGGCATCCCGGTTAGAAACCTAAATGCGGCTTTGCCGCTGCACAGTGCGGAAAGCCTATGGCTTTCCGGCACGCTTCATATTTCTTTCGAGGCTCTGCCTCCTTTTTGAGGCGGAGCCTCAGAAGAATCCAAAAGCAGCCAACGGAAAGGCGAAGCCTTCCGCACTGTGCAGCGGCAAGCCGCGAGCACGCTCACGGCCTTGATCAAACAGTTCCGTTGCGGGCGGCTGTCAGCACAGTCGAAATGAATTCACCGAGTTCCACCGGCTTCGCCAGGTAGTGATGAAAGCCTGCCGCCAGCGCTCGCTCTTTGTCTTCTTCTTTGGCGTAGGCGGTGATGGCGATCGATGGGATTTGCGGATCGAGGTCAAGCGCGATCACTTTCTGGATTAACTCGTAGCCATCTTCATCCG